>NZ_JACJEW010000022.1:0-77562 GCF_014164315.1 Pseudoalteromonas sp. SG44-1 | reverse complement strand
AATAAAGCGCTAACTGCGTTATAATTTTTTCAAGTAGAACAACTACATGTCAAAATTTACGCCTTGTTATCACTGTATTTATCTGTCGCTATAAATGGTCAGTAACTTAACACGATTGGTATAATTCGCTATGATAATCATATTTTTAATAAAATGAGAATTCTTAACTGATTTCACCGCTAATCGCATATTTTAATACCCAATGCTTTACCGGTCCGGTTTTATTTGCCATTTTCAAAAACTGACTGCGTGCCCACTGCAATGGAGTTAGTTGATTAGAAAAACCAAAATAACAAGCGTCCATCATACTCATCATTAACAAATTTGCTTTGCGTCTAGTTTGCTCATATTGTTTAAGATATTGTGCAGCACCTATATCGTCTGCATTTTTTAATATATCAGCAAGCGCTACGACATCTTGAAAACCTAAGTTAACCCCTTGCCCAGCGAGCGGATTAATCGTATGCGCTGCATCACCAACCAACACGATACGGCCATCCGAATAGCTGTTGGCATGTTGGCGGGCTAACGGAAAAACAGCATGCTCTATGATATCAAAGTCCCCAGCTAAGGGCGGGAAATGTGCAAGCAGTTGCTGTTTTAATTCGCTTGCTGAGAGTTGCTGCCATTGCTTTAACTGCTTTGCATCGTGGTAACAAATTAAATTGGCGTATGGCGCCTGCATAGGTAAAAAAGCTACCGGACCTGTGGGCTTAAACTGCTGCCATGTTTTTACTTGTTGCGCAGCGTCTAGTTTTATTAATACTCCCATACAATGCTGACCATATTGCCAACCCGTAACACCAATACCTGCCTGTTGACGTAATAACGATTGCCCACCATCTGCAGCAACAACTAAATCAGCTGTATATTGCTGCTCACCATAATGCAATGTCACTTGCTGTTCGCTTTGCTCAATTGCGGACAATGATTGAGGTGTTTCAATCACTTCGATATTGTGCTGTGCAAACTGTTGCCAGATACTCGCTTGAATTAAATTATTTTCAATTAAGTGGCCTAAATGAGTGGTATTAATATCGTGACAATCAAACAAAAGGTTATCGCCCGTTCGTTCAAACGCTTCGAGCTGTTGATATGGGGCATGTCGATGCACTCGTAAAATAGGCATAGCGCCTAAGTCATCTAATAAGTTTTCTGAAAAACGATTGATAGCAGATACACGAATATCAACTTTTTCACTTGCCAATACAGCATCAGCATCAATTATCTGCTGCTCAATCACTGTTACTTGGCATCCTTGTTTAGCGAGTTTAACTGCTGTGGCTGCACCAACCATGCCGCCGCCAACAACAACAACCTTGTTTTTCATCATTTTTAGTCACTAATTTGGTTATTTTCAGTGCGCTTGATTGTATCGTACTTCTGTTTGCAAGTGCGAGTGAGTTTCATCTTAATCAACCATAAAACGCACTTTGTTTGACTTCAATTCACAAACATAAAAACTATACTTGGATCTAGACGGGTATCCAGCTAAAATACTCGTCCTTTAAGTAAGCGAAAGTGCCGCTTATCCTGTTTAGCGCACAACCGTGCCACTACCGAATTGAAAACGAGGCTATATTTCAATGAGTAAAAAGCTGCATATTAAAACCTGGGGTTGTCAGATGAATGAATACGACTCTCAGAAAATGGCTGATCTTCTCGATGCAACCAACGGCTACCAGTTAACTGATGAAGCTGGGGATGCAGATGTTATCCTACTCAATACCTGTTCAATTCGCGAAAAAGCGCAGGAAAAAGTATTCCATCAACTAGGCCGTTGGAAATTACTCAAAGATGACAAACCCGATCTGATCATCGGTGTTGGTGGCTGTGTTGCGTCACAAGAAGGCGATTCAATTCGCCAACGCGCACCATTTGTTGACGTTATTTTTGGCCCTCAAACATTGCACCGTTTACCTGAAATGATCAAACAAGTGCAAGGTAACAAAGGCAGCTCTGTGGTTGATATTTCATTCCCAGAGATTGAAAAGTTTGACCGTTTACCAGAGCCAAAAGCAGACGGTCCTTCTGCATTTGTATCTATTATGGAAGGGTGCTCTAAATACTGTACCTTCTGCGTAGTACCTTACACGCGCGGTGAAGAAGTCAGCCGCCCGCTTGATGATGTATTATTAGAAATTGCTCAACTTGCAGAGCAAAATGTTCGTGAAGTAAACCTACTAGGTCAAAACGTAAATGCTTATCGCGGCGAAACTCACGATGGTGAAATTTGTTACTTCTCAGATTTAATTCGTTATGTTGCAGCTATCGACGGGATTGACCGTATTCGCTACACCACGTCGCACCCGGTAGAGTTTACACCAGACATCATTGACGCTTATGCCGACGTACCTGAATTAGTCGATCACTTACATTTACCAGTACAAAGCGGTTCGGATCGTATTCTTAATTTAATGAAACGTGGTCACACTGCTATTGAGTACAAATCAACGATTCGTAAATTACGTAAAATTCGCCCTAATTTAAGTATGTCGTCAGATTTTATCATTGGTTTCCCAGGTGAAAGCGCCGCTGACTTTGAAGCGACGATGAACCTTATCAATGATATTGGTTTCGATATGAGCTTTAGCTTTATCTACAGCGCACGCCCGGGTACGCCAGCGGCTGATTTGCCTGATGATGTCAGCGAGCAAGAAAAGAAAGAGCGTTTATACCTACTACAAAACCGTATTACTCAAATGGCGCAACAGATCAGTCGTCAAATGTTTGATACTGAACAACGCATCCTAGTTGAAGGTCCATCCAAGAAAAATCCGATGGAGCTACGTGGCCGTACTGAAAACAACCGCGTAGTAAACTTTATTGGCCCACACACAGTGATCGGTCAGTTTGTTGATGTACGTATAACTGAGGCACTGCCAAACTCTTTACGCGGTGACTTAATTCGTACAGAATCCCAAATGAACTTACGCCGTGCGGTTGCTCCTGCTGATATTTTAAGTAAAGCAGCACAACCAGAGCCGCAAGCCACCCCTGATGAATTAGGTGTTGCAACTTTCGTTCCTTAGGCGAAACTTACTGTGCCAGCCTCGCTGGCACATCAAAACAGGAAGCAATTTTGAGTAATCAATTAAAAAAATTAGAGATTTATTTAGAACCCTCCGACAACAAACGTCTTTCATCTTTATGTGGCCCGTTTGACGAAAACATCAAACACATTGAACGCCGCTTAGGTGTTGAAATTACTCATCGCGATAACTATTTTAAAATCACCGGTAAAACCACCAGCGCGTTTGCAGCGATGGAAATCCTCAAAGACTTATATGTCGAAACTCAGCCAGTACGCGGTGTTATTACTGAAATTGAAGCAAATACCGTACATTTAGCCATTAGTGAGTCAAATGCATTAGAGCAAGATGAGCTAAACGAATATGGCAAAGAGGTGATGATCAAAACTCGTCGTGGCGTAATAAAACCACGTAACGACAATCAAGGTCATTATGTATCGAATATATTTCGTCACGATATCACCTTTGGTATAGGGCCTGCTGGCACAGGTAAAACCTACCTAGCTGTCGCCGCAGCAGTTGATGCTTTAGAGCGTCAAGAAATACGGCGTATTTTATTGACCCGCCCTGCTGTTGAAGCCGGTGAAAAACTGGGGTTTTTACCAGGTGATTTAAGTCAGAAAATCGACCCATACCTGCGCCCATTGTACGATGCCTTATTTGAAATGCTCGGCTTTGAAAAAGTCGAAAAGCTGATGGAACAAAATGTCATTGAAGTCGCTCCACTTGCCTTTATGCGTGGTCGCACACTTAACGATGCCTTTATTATTTTAGATGAAAGCCAAAATACCACGGTTGAACAAATGAAAATGTTCTTAACCCGAATTGGTTTTAATTCAAAAGCAGTGATCACCGGCGACATTACCCAAGTAGATTTACCCCGTGGTGCGCGCTCAGGGCTTCGTCACGCCATTGAAGTACTTAGCGATGTAGACGAAATAAGCTTTAACTTCTTCCAATCACAGGACGTGGTGCGCCACCCTGTCGTGGCACGTATTGTTGAAGCCTACGAACGTAACGATGAAGCAGAACGACTCAAACGCGCCGAAAAACAACGTGCTAAAGACTTGCTCGCAAACCAAGAGCAAGCGCAACCTTCGACTAAAGAGTGATGCCGTGAACACTGAACTTGATTTACAAATAGCCTGCGAGTTTGATAACTTGCCTAGTCTTGAGCAATTTGCGCTGTGGGCTAATAAAGTGCTTAGTCAATACCGTGACGAATCAGAGCTGAGTATTGTTATTGCTGATGAAGAGCAAAGCCAACAACTCAATAATGACTACCGTGGTAAAGATAAACCAACCAATGTGTTGTCGTTTGAATTTGAAGCGCCAGCAGGTATAGAGCTACCTTTGGTGGGTGATTTAGTTATTTGCCCAGCCATAGTGTTAGCTGAATCAATAGAGCAAGAAAAGTCATTTCATGACCATTTTGCCCATATGGTGATCCACGGATGCTTGCATTTACTTGGATTTGACCATATAAAGGATGAAGATGCGACAGAAATGGAAAGCATTGAAAAGCAATTGCTTGCCGAATTAGGCATAGCAGACCCATATCGGGACGATATTTAAATTTACGGAGCAAGTAGACGCAATGAGCGACGATAACTCGCAGACTAGCCAGGGTTCTTCTGGCAAGACCTGGTTGGGTAGAATTACCCAAATGTTGCAAGGGGAACCCCAGAATAGAGAAGAGCTGGCTGAAGTAATTGCCGATGCGCAAGTTAGGGATGTCATTGATCCTGAAACCAAAGAGATGATCGAAGGTGTGCTCGGTGTGTCAGAGTTAAAAGTGCGAGATATTATGATCCCGCGCTCACAAATGATCACGCTCGAAGTGGAAGCGCCACTAGAAGAACTCATTCCAATGATGGTCGATTCAACGCATTCACGTTTTCCAGTGGTGTGTGAAGATAAAGACCACATTGAAGGCATTTTACTAGCAAAAGATCTATTACCACTGATCCTCAATAAAGATGATCTACTGCCATCATTACGTGATTATTTACGCCCAGCCGTTGTTGTGCCTGAAAGTAAGCGTGTTGATACGCTACTTAATGATTTTCGCCAACAGCGTTACCATATGGCGTTAGTAATTGATGAATACGGCGGTGTATCTGGTTTAGTAACCATAGAAGATATTCTTGAGCTCATCGTCGGTGAAATTGAAGATGAACACGACGAAGAAGAGCAACTAGATATTCGTCAACTTGCAAAGCATGTGTTTGTTGTTCAAGCACTTACTCCTGTTGATGATTTTAACGAATATTTTAAAACTGGCTACAGCACGCAAGACGCTGATACCATCGGTGGTACTGTTTTACACGCCTTTGGGCATATGCCTGGCCGTGGTGAAATAATTGATATAGATGGCTTACAATTTAAAGTAACCAATGCCGATAATCGTCGATTATTGCAATTACAGGTTACAGTGCCAAAGGCTGATGATAACGACAGTGAAGACACTTCTGACTAACTGCCTGCATTTAGCAAAAGATAAAAAAGCATGGCTCGCACTGGTTGCGGGCCTCTTTTTAACCTTGTGTTATGCCCCTTTTGAGATTTGGCCCCTCACGTTCGCCTGTTTAGCATTAGCGATATACAGTACCCACACACATAATTCTGGGCAGCAATATGGCAAACTAGCCAGTAAACGCGCCGCCAAATATGGTTTTATATTTGGCCTCGGTTGGTTTGGCGCAGGTATCAGTTGGGTGCATGTCTCCATTGCCACCTTCGGCGGTATGCCACTGGTAGCCTCAGTGTTACTGATGGTGCTGTTATGTGCTTATTTAGCTATCTACCCGGCTTTAGCCTTTATGTTTGCCACACGCTTTGCCAGCGGCCCTAGTAGCTACGGTTTATTATTACTCTCAGGCTTTGCTGTCACCGAATACTTACGCGGTGTGGTACTCACCGGCTTCCCTTGGCTAAGCTTTGGTTATACTCAAACCGATAGCCCACTTAATCTACTCGCTCCAGTAATTGGTGAGTTTGGCTTAACCCTTGTATGTATCGCGATTGGTTTTGCGCTCTATCGCCTGCTGTTTATTAGAGACTTTAAAGCCACAGCAGCCACTGTAATTAGCATCGCTGTACTATTCGCTATTACTCACTACACGCGCAATAACAGTTACAGTGATAAAACGATTAGCGCCTTACTGGTACAAGGTAATATCAAACAGCATCTGCGCTTTGACCCGAGTGAATTTTGGACCACAATGAGTAAGTACCAAGATATGACTCGACCGCACTGGGATGCCGACTTAATCGTTTGGCCAGAAGCTGCAGTGCCTGAAATAGAAGCACTTGCAGATAGCTATTTAGCAGGCTTAGATAACGCAGCCTCATTTAACAATACCGCACTCATTACGGGTATTGTTGACTATCAGCGCGACACTAAAGCAATCTTCAACACATTAATTGTACTTGGTAATAAAGAGCAGGGTGACGAACATGGTCATTATCAATACTTAGGTAAAAACCGTTACCAAAAACACCAATTACTTCCCATTGGTGAATTTGTGCCATTTGAAGATATATTGCGCCCTATCGCCCCTTTATTTGATTTACCTATGTCATCATTTTCTCGCGGCGACCAAATTCAAAATAACTTACGTGCTAATGGCTTAAATATATTACCGGCCATTTGCTACGAAATCGCTTTTGCTGATTTAGTGCGTGGTAATTACCACAATGATTCGGATATTTTATTTACTGTAAGTAATGATGCCTGGTTTGGTGCCTCCCACGGCCCCCACCAGCACATGCAAATAGCCCGTATGCGCGCCCTTGAATTGCAACGCCCGCTTATTCGTGTGACCAACAATGGTATCAGCGGCGTATACGACCCAATCAGTCAAATTCAAGTCAGCATGCCACAATTTGAAGCCGACACCCTTAAAGTTAATATCAAGCTAATCCAAGGCGACAGCATCTATAGTCAATACGGTAACTTGCCTGTGTGGTTATTTATTTTTAGCATTACAATCGCAGCATTAATCGTAAAATTTAAATATAAAGATAATCATCGTTAAATATATTCACTAAAATTAATCACATAATTGATATATTTCATCTACATCAATTGTCGTAAATATAATAACAAGGAAGTCGTATGTTATGGATTAACACCCTATGCAAACAATCAATTACACAGCACATGGCCAGAGTCAGGCATTTTATTCTGTTCGTATTGATGGTTACTATCCCCTCCTTGGGTTTAGCCGCTCAATATGAAGTCAGTTCCAAGGATGAGTTACAAGCTCAATATCAGTTATTACTAGAGTTAAAAGCTGAAAATGCTGTTTCAGAGAATGTGTTTACTGAAAAATCTACTTTTTTACATCAACAAGCACAAACGAACTTTCATTTTGACTTAGACAGTGGAACATACACCTCCGACATACCGATTGGTAATGCCCATCAAATTAGCAAACAACCTTCACCAATATCTGACACCGAGCAGCGTATTGATAGTTTCACTACCGCGCTATATGCTATTTCAGCTTTGTTATTATTGGCCTTAATTGGCAAAATCATGTCGTATTTCCCACCATTACTCAACGAACTTTTGATTTACGGCGCGTCCATCATTTCGCTCATTTTTTTCCACTACGAATATTGGCTACTGGTTGCAGGATTCTCTTTAGGCAGCATTGTTAGCTATTCGGTGCTAAGTCGCATTAGTGACGATAAAGAAGAAGCTAAATGGGTAGGTTGGCCATTAGCTATTACATTCGCAGCGCTGGCCTTAATATTTGATAACAGCATCTTTGGGTTTTGCAGTGTATTAGCCTTGTTATCAACTTTTGGTTTTATGATATTAGTTGCTCCAGGTAGAGTAACCGTCGGCAGCCAAGATGAACGCGTTGCACAATCTGTTTATTTAACTGCGCTTAGTTTTACGTTAACTCTATTAGCTTGGTTAGTATTTTATACCGATTGGTTCGCGCCTTTACTCGAACTAAGGCAGCCTCTACAATCTTTTGAACTTGGTATGCTCACGTTACTGCCACTTGCTTATTTTTCAGGGATCTCCCAACTTAGCTTTTTCTTATTAAAAGAAAAACCTTGGCTACGCTTTAGCGCTGAGCTTATCGGTTTAATTAGTGAAATAGCAGTGGTCACAATTGCGCTGTTATATAAACTTGATACCATGTTTTGGATAGGCGCATTATTTTTGATGTGGAACTTTCTGGACAAGTTTTATCGTCTGATTTATAAACATGTTAGCTATGTTTCAGCGTGTACACTATTCGCGCTGTTTTTTGCCGGCATTAGCGCACTCATAAAATCAAATATCGATGTTATTATGCCTTATTTAGAGTTTTTAGGACTGTGAACCTCACTAAATGCCCTATTTTTCATAAATAGGGCATGCTCTGTATATTAATCCTTTCTATAAAACTTACTTAGAGTCTAACTATCTATTTAACAATCGCTTTAACTGTCTCTTCATTTATTAGCTGATTTATACTGCCTTTAATAACCACAGTTGCTGATATTTTATCTTGAATGGCTTGGCGGTTCGGATCCCAATAAACTTGTAAAAAACCTAGTAACCCAGTTGCAAACCCTGCGCCGTAGCCACCGTATCGGCCAAACGCATCCCATAAACTTAAATCTTCGCCACTAAGTGCGACAACTCGGATATTGCATACTTTTTTACCCGGTGTTTGGCCACGCCAAAGCAGCGAAAATAATGTAAAATATACAGCAGCCCAACCAAAGCCAAGACCTAAATCTTGAATGATTCCTTTGCCCCACTGTAAAATACTATTCACAGGTGCAGCTTTAACAGGTGCGTCTTCAGGTGCAGCCGTCTGCTCATCAGCTTCAACCATTACTTTCAATAATAATCGGGCAACCTGATCGTTATCAGATTCATCTATTTCAGCCAATTGTGGCACTTGAGTAACTAAATTAGCAAGCGCATTGCTTTGACAAGCCTGATCGCAATTTTGACTTGGTGCTGTTTGCATTAAATAAGTATTTATCTGTTGTTTTTCCTCTGCATTTAATGGTGTTTCGCGTTTAATTCTTATCCCTTGAATCGCAGTATCATCCTCAAAAAAATCGATTGCGATTGCAAGCACTGAGAGTGAACTTATAAATAATATACTGGCAGCAGTTATTTTTAATAATCTTCGCCAAACAGTCGACATTGTTGGTAAGTATTTTTGCGCTGTGCCTTTATAAAAAGCCATTGCAGCTACAAATGCGATTACAGCAGCACTGATCTTAGCCGCGAGAAAAATTAGCGCTACATCGATTACCATCGCGAGCGCGCGGCGAGTCGGTGAAGCAAGTGGCAGTCCCAATAATGCTTGATCTATTTTAAATGCATAGGGCGTAATAACTTCCTTAGTTTCAGCAGCTGTTAATGCTAATTGTTCTATTTGTTTCGCTTTCATTTACGCCTTTGTCCTTAAAATTAAATAGGTATCTTTATTTAGATTGTTATTGAGAGCAGCCTATAGCTCAAACCATCAAAGCTAGATTATCTATAAATGGTTTATTTTCTTCATTTATCACACGAATTATTTCTTTGTGTAAACGTTTTTTGTGCTCAGCAAAAATGGCGCGCTTTTTATCAAATGTAGCGGCAAACGCCATTGCGTCCGCTAATAGGCTATCTTGGTCTGTTGAGGCTTTTTCTATAACGTGATCAATTGCAAGTTCTGCTCCAGAGACGCGACGCCCTGTCAGTTTCATTTCGTTAAAGCGATAGTAAGGGATCGCTTTTTTCACAAAAGCAATCATGCCGGGTAAAAATGGGATCGATAAATCCACTTCAGGGAAGCAAAAAAAGCCGCGATCGCCGCGCATAAATCTAAAGTCACACGCGCACGCTAAAATTGCACCGTTACCAAAAGCATGACCATTAATGGCAGCGATCACTGGCATAGGAAAAAGCAGTAAGGTTTTAAATACATCGTCCATATCGTACATAAAACCACGTATTTCATCGGCCTTTTTTGCTTGCATAGCAGGTAACAACCAATCAGTATCAATGCCTAAACTCCAACACTTATCATCATTTGAGGTGATCACTAGCGCTTTGTGGTTTTGGTTTTCAACAACCTCTGCTAACGCTTGTTTTAGTTGATGTGCAAAATGTGGATTTTGGCGGTTTTCGCCGTTTGTTAAGGTTAAAACCGCAACTGTATTGTGGGTGGCTAACGTCATCATTGTCATCAGGAGGCCTTTCATTGTAGAGAGTCACGGTGCGCACTTTGTATTATTTTTTTACAACGTGATAAATAAGTTAAATATATAATGCCATGCTTAGCGCTTAAATAACTAGAATAACTGTTTAAAAAATAAGTATTACTATTAATCTTGTGTTCTTTGTTATGAATAATCTAAAAGGTTGTTATACAAGTAACGATCCATAACAATGGTTACAACATACTTTGGCTATTTGCTAGGGCTATCAAAGGAGAATGTATGAGTAATGTAGCTATTGTTGTCGGTGCAACTGGCTTAGTGGGCAGTCACTTAGTTGAAGAATTAATTATGGCAACTCATATCAGTAAAGTTATAACCCTAACGCGTCGCCCTATTAGTTATAACAGTGACAAAGTCGTTAATCATGTAGTGGACTTTAACCATTTAGCTCAACACGCTGCGCTTTTTAAAGCGGATATATTATTTTCATGTTTAGGCACCACCAAAAAAGCCGCTGGCTCTATTGCCGCTCAGCGTAAGGTTGATTTTTATTATCAGTTAAAAGTCGCTGAACTTGCTGCAAAACACGAAGTACACCATTACTTGCTAATATCCTCCAGTGGTGCAAATGCCAATAGTGGTAACGCATATTTACAAATGAAAGGTGAACTTGACAATACTGTCAAAGAACTGCCATTTAAACGCATTAGTATTATTCAGCCATCGTTATTACTTGGCGAGCGTAATAACGAATTTCGTATTGGTGAAAAGCTTGGCAGTGTATTGTTACCAATTTTATGTATGCTACCTGGTTTAAGAAAGTATCGCCCTATCACGGGCAAACAAGTTGCCTTAAAAATGTGTAATATCAGTAAACAATCAGGTGATGGTGTTGAATATTTTAGATTAGATGAACTATTTAACAGTTAAACTTCAGTACGTATTTTATACGTTCCTTTTCGCCATAAATGGCGACCGGCAAATTTAAATACGAACTTCAGCGCAAAAAGCTATAAAAAAGCCAGCAAATGCTGGCTCAGTTATTAATACCTATTAACCTTACTACTTACCAAACTCTGTTGGAGCTGGCGGCACAATCAAGGGTTTTTTCGGGTTCGCCTTAAGCTCTTTTAACAGCTCTTGTACGGCACGCTCAACCGACGGATCTTGCCCAGCTTGAATAAGCTCTGGACGGTCAATCACTTCGATATCTGGGCTTACGCCTTCATTTTCGATGATCCAGTTACCGTCATTATCGAGTATTCTAAAGGTAGCAGCGATCACAGAGCCACCATCCACAAGCCCTGGGTTACCAGAGATACCTATTAACCCACCCCAAGTGCGAGTGCCAATTAGTTTACCTAAACCTGCTTGGCGGAAGTAATACGGTAGTGCGTCACCGCCTGAACTTGAGTAGCCGTTGATCAGCATGGCTTTTGGTCCATCATGGGCAAACTGTGGCGTTTTAGTTGGCTCAACGCCACGACGCTTCCAGTAGTTAAGCGGTTTGCGTGCCAGCCAAGTGATCATATGCTCTGGGATAAAACCACCGCCATTGTAGCGATCATCTATGATCATTGCTTCTTTGCTAGTTTGCGGTAAAAAGTTTTTAAATAACGAACGATTACCTTCGTAATGTGTGTTTGGCAAATGTACATAACCAATACGACCGTCGGATAGTTTATCGACGTATTCAGCACGGCTATGCGTCCATTGTAAATAACGTAAGCCGGTTTCACTTGCGATTGGTTTAACTGTTACCTTCCAACTTTTTTTCAGGCTCGGGGATTTACTAAGCAATAACTCAACCGATTTACCTTGGGTGTTTTCAAGTAATTCATAAAAGTTAATCACATCTTTTACTGAGCGGCCATTTACCTCAACAATATAGTCACCAACGCTTGCGTTAACGCCCGGCTCGTTGAGTGGTGAACGGAAGTTTTCGTGCCAATTTTCACCTTTAAAGATATTTTCGATTTTTACAAAACCGGATTTATGCGCGCTAATTTCTACGCCTAATAAACCATGCTGTAAACGTGTTGCAGTTGGCATATCGCCAGAGTTGACATAAATATGCCCGGAGTTAATCTCGCCGGCAATTTCGCTTAGCACATAGTCAAGGTCGGCGCGATGTGCGATTGCATCAGCCATTGGTTGGTAGCGTTTTAAAATAGCATCCCAATCTTGGCCGTGGTGATTTTCATCGTAGAACCAATCACGTAATGTCCGCCAGCCTTCACGATACATTTGCGCCCACTCTGTTTGCGGGTCAATTTTTAGTATCATATTTTGCAAGTCTAACTGGGTGGCTTTTAAATCTTGCTCAGCGGCTGGCTTAATTACACTGTAATTATCACCTGAGCGAGCAATGATATGCTGCGCATTCGCTGATATTTTATAGCTATTAACCCCCTTCGCTACGGTGGCAATTTCGCCATCGACGGCAATAGGTATTAATTTTAGCTCACCCGCAGAGAGTGTTAATACGCCATCTTTTACAGCAGTTAAAGCACTGTAATTTCCGGCCAGAGCATTTAGAGCGACAACGCGGTCCATAAAACCATCACTTTCAATATAAGTGCTTAGCGGTTTAGCTGACTTGTCATCGTCTTTATTCGCTTTCGAGTCAACAATACTTATTTCATCAGTCAGTGGCGTATTCAGCGGTTTGATTTTGTTATTGACAGCAACAGCATAAATTCGCGTGGCATTATTAAACATGTAGTCAAATTCATAACTACTAAAAGTTAAGTTAAAGTCGCGCTCTGAAGTAAAATACAATTGCTGACCATCATGAGAAAACGCCGGATTTCGTTCACTGCTCATATCGTCGGTCAGACGTGTAACTTGTTTGTCTTTTAAATTATAATGCCATAATGAGGCATAACGATTTTCGTTATTTTTAACAAATACAACATCTTCACTATTAGGTGACCAAATATACGTAGTTAAGCCGTCTTCTTCATACTTGGCGGTATCAATTTTATGCTGCTTGCCGGTTTTTATATCAAGCCACCATAAGGTGTGATTTAGATCTGCAAACAATAGCTTTTTATTGTCCGGAGACCAAACAGGGTCAAAACGCCAAATAGTGCCATTAGTTGTCAGTTGTTTAACCTTGTTGTTATTAGCTCGGTCTTGGATATAAATTTCGTACTCACCACTTTCATCACTCATATACGCAATATAACGGCCATTTGGTGACCACGACGCGGCAATTTCACGCCCTTTAGGCGTATGGCTTAAATTGCGTGTTGGGCCATTTTTAACGGGTACTGAAAACAGTTCTCCACGGGCACTAAAAACCACGCGCTTACCATCATGGGATACATCCATCGAATCAATAAAGCCAGCCACATTTTTGCTATAAGGCATGGTATATTCACGATTTCCCTGTACGTTAATAGTCAGCTTTTCTTCACGCTGCGTTGCATCGTCAAAACGGTATAAATAACCACCATTCTCATACACTATGGCATCTGGGCCTGCCGATGGCCAAAGCACATCAAAATCCGTGTGATTGGTCACTTTTACTGGTGCTTTACCGTCTTGATGCTTATATAAGTTTAAAGTGTATGCTCTGTCTGAGACATAATAAATATTATCATGCACCCAAGTAGGCTGCTGATCTGTGGCTTTATCGGTAGTTAACTGCGTAGACTTGTTGTGCTCTAAATCATAGATCCATACATCTTGTGCGCGGCCCCCTCGCGTGCGCTTCCAGGTACGAAACTCGCGATCAATTGGTGTATATACGTATTGCTTACCATCAGGCGATAACATGCCGCCACCCGTTTCAGGTATGGCCAATGGCTGCTCTAAGCCACCATCGGCAGGCACCATGTAAGGACGTCCCACACGCTTACCATAAGGTGTACGGTTTGCTCGAAACACTATATGTTTACCATCAGGCGTCCAATCAAGGACACGATAATCATAGCCACCACGAGGCGGCATCACACCAACATCGTTATAGTAAGTCAGCTGTTTTAGATCACTGCCATCGCGATTCATTACATATATTTGGCGGCTACCATTGTACTGTGCTGAAAAAGCGATCCTTTTCCCATCTGGAGAAAACTTAGGGAATGTTTCAAAACCAATGTGATCTGTTAAGCGCGTGCTGTTACCCGTTTTGATATTTGCTATATAAATATCACCGGCATAAACAAAAGTAACCGACTCTTTATGAATATCAGGGAAACGCAATAATCGCGTATCTTGAGTATCATAAGCCGCGGCCATGGGTGAGAATGTAGGCGCAACCGCAATCGCTATTGCGGTTAAAAAAGTACGTAATTTCAACTTAACCATCCTTATGTTGTTATTTTATATCATCATAACAACATAAAAATGGATTGCAGCTTTGTTCGGCAAATAACTGTAACAGAGTGTAAATAACCTGAACAATATTTATAATCAGTGTCTTAGTAATTCTCTTAATCAGAGGTCAGGTTAAATAATACTCATGAGTAATAGTTATAGTCCTCCGACTTTAGGTAGCTGCCTTTTATCAATCACTTTAAAAGTAGTTAAATCAACAAGCATTGAAAACACTTCAGCATTGTCTATAAACAACATAAACAAATTGCCTTGCTCATTAACAGCATGCTCAAGAATGCGGTCGTAGCCTGTGAGAACCTCGCTATAACCACTGCCATCAATTTTACTTAACGCAAAAGTGCTTTTATCTTCGTTGCTTAAAAGGCCGTCGTTATTTGTGTCGTTTTTAATAACATGATAGGCAATACCCGCCGCTTTTGACTGCGAATCAAATTCAGATAAATACAATGGAGAAATATCAGTGATCAACTGATCTGTCGTATCAAAAAGCCAATTTGCATAGTTTGTTTTACCATTGATAAACATCACATTTTTTGACCGTGTTGGCCTATTTTTATAATAAGAGGAACCACTAAAATTTTCTACAACTTGCCCTAACCCACGTTCGGTATCGGCTTCAACCGTTAACTTTTCAGACTCAAGCTCTATATAATAAAAGTCCGTTTCTCCTACTCTTCGCGGGTAGCCCAAACGCCACTTTTCTTCTTCGTTTTTGTCATCTGCTAAATTTAATGCCGGTGGCTCAACGTCGTTATCATTAAATACTGTTGTAACAAGTTGGACTGAAATTAACGCAGTAGCAATTAAAACCCCGACTAATAAAATAATTCCATTTAAGTTCCATACCCATTTAAAAAATTTATCTGAATTCATGCTTTCCCTATTTTTAAAAAAGTGATCAATTTATCTGAACATACGTATTATTGAGCTTATCCATAACACAAAGCTTTGCGATAAAAAATGAAAACAAACCCTACAACTAGTTTGCCCTTACTATCAGGTTCCGGCGATTTAATTCTGCACTGGCAAATAGTTAATGACTCAGTAATGGGCGGTTTATCGACCAGCCAAGCTTATGAGAAGGACAATAGCTTAATTTTTACAGGCAACGTTTCTTTTGAAAATAATGGAGGCTTTGCTTCAATACGCACAACAATAAACACTAATAAAGAAAACGCCAATCTCATATCTTTACGGTTCAAAGGAGATGGTAAAACGTATCAACTTCGCTTAAGAACGAGTCAGTACCTAGATGGGCCAGCATTTACTGCTTCGTTTGCAACATTAAAAGATCAATGGCAAGTCGTTACATTCTCACCAACTGACTTTAGTCTTACTTACCGTGGTAAAACCTTAGAGCAGCAACCAGAGTTAACGTTCAAAGATGTACAACAATTGGGCCTTATGATCGCCAAAAAGCAGCAAGGTAATTTTAAACTTGAATTAGCGCATATTAACTTTGAGCTTAAATAGCGTAAATTAAGCTGCTATATTGGAAATATTAAAATTATTTTTTAAAATCATATTCTTCGTTACCTCGCTTTTTAAGTTCTGTGATAACCATTTCTATCATCTGTTTCTTTATTTCTGCGTGGTTGGACTTTAGCTCATTAAGTTGCTGAACTAATATATCAATTTGCTCTTGCTGTTGAGAATCTCGGTATTTTTTCGCACCAGTATGCTCAGGATCTATTTTTAAATTTTGCGCTTCGGTATTTTTTTCCAGCTGTATAAAGTTGCTATTGTGGCTTTCAAGCTTGAGATTTCGCTGAATTGGATCTTGTTTTAATTTATTAATTTGTTCTTGTAGCACGATGATCTTTTGAGCGAAATCTTCATACACTTTTTGTAAATTGTTATACTGTTCAGCAAAATTCACATCATCTTCGCTATACTCTTGCGCTTTAGCATCTAAAAACTCAGACAAAATATATTCAGGCTGTTCTGTTTGCGCTGCTTGTTCTTCAAGTCGTTTTTCGTATTTACTTTGAAACCCATGAGCTTCAGGAATAGTAATAACAGGTAAGATCTTCATATTTCATCCTTAAAATTATCCTGGTAATAATATCGGCACAAAATAATAAGACTTTAGCTTTCTTCTCCAAAAATATTACCCTTTGTTATTACCCAAATACTAGGAAGCTACTAATGGTTAAACTCTAAAAGCAAATATTTTAGCATCAAAGACTGCAACATAACTTTGAGCCACTATAGCTATAAATACTGATGACGAACGTTTGAAGCAAGTACACGTTGCAGGCATGTTCAAAACTGGCGACGTTAAAGGTCTACTCGAAGTGCTTAATAATAACTTTAATATTAGTTATGAAAGAGTCAGCCCCGATAAAATCATGTTAAAATATGCGTCGCCTCACACTACTATATAATTCGTTACAACAATAACCAGGTATATCACCATGACAACACCTTTATCGTCGGGCAAGATTAATAGCCCGAATCACTCTTTATCAACAAACACCCATTCTCTACTTTACGTTATATTTATATCTGGCGTTGCAGCAATTGGTGGCTTTTTATTTGGCTTTGACTCCGGGGTTATCAACGGAACTGTGTCGGCGCTTGGCAAAACATTTAACTCAAGCAGCGTCGCAACAGGGTTTAATGTTGCGTCGGTTTTACTGGGTTGTGCTCTTGGTGCGCTGATTGCGGGCCCGCTTGCTGATAAATTTGGCCGCCGCTCAATTATGATCATCACTGCAGTAATATTTGCCATTAGCGCGTTTGGTTCAGGCATTGCAGACAGCTCCGCTGAATTTATTTTTTATCGTCTATTTGGTGGTCTCGGTATTGGCGCTGCATCTGTATTGGCACCCGCTTACATTGCTGAAGTCGCACCTGCGGCTTTGCGTGGACGATTAGCAACACTGCAACAATTAGCAATTGTACTTGGCTTATTTGCTGCTTTTTTAAGTAACTACCTGATCGCTTCGGCGGCAAACGGCGCTGAAGGTATTTTTATTCTTGAGCTGGCGGCTTGGCGCTGGATGTTTTGGGCAGAACTTGTACCTGCAGGATTATTTCTGTTGGGAGTATTATTTATACCAGAGTCGCCGCGTTATTTAGTTGCCCAAGGCCAATTAGAAAAAGCCAAAGCTGTATTTAAAAAAATATCCAATGATGATGCCCAATCACAAATAAACGATGTTAAGCAGTCACTTCATGGCGATAAAAAACCAAGTATTCGTGACTTATTTATTGACGGTAAAAAGAAAATACACCCAATTGTATGGGTTGGTATCGCTTTGTCTGTTTTTCAGCAATTTGTAGGCATTAATGTGGTCTTTTATTACGGCTCTGAGCTTTGGCAAGCAGCGGGTTTTGATGAATCACAATCTTTATTCATCAATGTATTAGCGGGTACTACCAATATTTTATCTACTTTTATAGCAATTGCGCTTATCGATAAAGTAGGCAGAAAACCATTATTACTAGTAGGTAGTATTGGTATGTTTATTAGTTTAAGTGCATTAACTTATACCTTTGGTAGCGCAGGCCTCGATGCGGCAGGTAAACTTGCATTAACTGACAGTATGGGCACGTTTGCACTTATCATGGCTAATCTCTTTGTGGTATTTTTTGGCTTAAGCTGGGGACCTGTTGTATGGGTACTATTAGGCGAAATGTTCAATAATCGTATTCGAGGGGCTGCTTTAGCTGTTGCAGCAAGTGCGCAATGGCTTGCCAACTTTACAATTACCATGACCTTCCCGATTATGCTCGGTAGTATTGGTTTAGCTGGTGCCTATGGGTTTTATGCTATTTCGGCCTTTATTAGCGTATTTTTTATTGTTAAATATATAAAAGAAACACGTGGTATCAAGCTAGAAGCCATGTAAAAGTTGTTTAAAATGGCGAATGTATTTATTTCGCCATTTTTTCAACTAAGACTCTACTTTAAGTAATTCAACTTCAAATATAAGTAAAGAGGCTGGAGGAATACTGCCAACACGTTTTTCACCGTAAGCTAATTGATGAGGGATATAAAAGGTGTATTTATCGCCTTCACTCATCAGTTGCAAACCTTCAGTCCAGCCTTTTATTACCTGATTTAAACCAAAACTGATTGGGCTATTACGCTCAACAGAACTGTCAAATACACTGCCATCTAGCAAAGTACCGTGATAATGCACATTCACCATGCTAGTTGGGCTTGGTCTTGCCTCACTACCACTGCTGCTAACAACTTTATATTGCAGACCAGATGCGGTCTCAATAACCCCTTCAACCTTGCTGTTTGCCACTAAAAAGTCGGCTTCGATTTGCGCATTAGCGACCGCTTGTTGCTTTACTTTTTTGCTATTTTGAAAAATCAAAAAGCATAAAATGGCGATGATAATCGCCAAAATAATGTTGATCATGATTATTCTTTCTCGTGTTCTTTTTCGTCGTTATCGCCATTAACGATATCTGCAATTTCACTTAAACGGGCTAAGGCAATGCCGTTAACTGAGTTTTCAGGATATTGCCCGTCGCTCAACTCGCCTGCTGCAATATCCATCAGTAAATTAAGCGCTTGGTCAACCGTTTCAACTGCATAAATATGAAACTTGCCAAGCTCTACTGCATTGAGGATCTCGTCATCAAGCACTAAGTTTACTTGATTTGATTTAGGAATTATTACTCCTTGCGCAGACGTTAAACCACGCATTTTGCAAAGCTTAAAAAACCCTTCAATTTTTTCGTTTACACCGCCAATGGCTTGCACGTCACCGTGCTGGTTAATTGAACCAGTCAGTGCAATTGACTGGCTAATAGGTAAGCTAGTAATTGCAGAAATAAGCGCACACAACTCAGCTAATGACGCACTGTCGCCATCAATGTAGCCATAACTTTGTTCAATGGCGATATTAGCACTGAGCGTTAAACTAAATTGCTGCGCATATTTATTACCTAAATAGCCAGTCAGTAGCATGACACCTTTGGAGTGAATGGCTTTACCTAGTTCGGCTTCTCGCTCAACGTCAATTACCCCATCCGCACCAGCGTAAACCGTAGCGGTGATCCGTGCCGGAGTACCAAAAGAAGTATCGCCAATGTGTAATACTGTTAAACCGTTTACTTTACCTACAGCATGACCGTCGGTGGCAATTAAGGTATGCCCTTCTTTGATATCGCTGAGCATATTTTCGCTAATTTGCCCAGTACGATATTGCTTGCCTTCAATCGCTTCATCAATATGATGGGCATCAATTAAAGTTAAGTTATCTTGCTTGGTATAAAAGCTGGCTTCTGCCACTAGCTCTAATACATCAGCAAAACGAGCTGAAAGCTTATTGTGGTGTTCTGCTTGGCGGTAGCTAAATTTCAGTAATCGTGCCATCGCTGACTCAGTTAGACTACACTTTAGCGTCTGCTCACAGTACTCAATCACTTTAGTGATAAATTGATACTGTAATTTATCACTGCTTGGCAGGTAATAATCAAAATCGGCTAACACTCTAAACAGCTCAGCAAACTCTTCGTCATATTCACCGATGGTGTAATACAACTCACGCGAGCCGAGTAAAATAATTTTTACATCAAGCGGGATCAACTGTGGACGCAAGGTAAAGCTACTGCCAACAGCACTATCTTGATACGGTAAATCATTTTTGATTTGATGAGTTTTTAATGACAGCTTTAAACCATCCCACACTTGTGGATTAGCCATCACTTTTTCAGCGTCCATAATCAAATAACCACCGTTAGCGCGATGCAGTGCCCCCGGCTGAATCGATCGATAACTGGTGATCAATGAGCCTTGTGAAGTAGCATATTCAATTTTGCCAAAAATATTACCAAAGGTAGGATTTGGCTCATACACCACAGGGGCAGCATCACCTTCTTTAAATTCAACTAAAATATTAGGTGCAAAAAAGTCGGTAAGCATCCCTTTACGGTCAAAATCTTCTTTGTTTTCGTCGCTAACATCTTCATCATCGAGCCACTCAAGTACCGCATCAATAATTTCCACGCGGATGTCTTTTAGATAGCGTAATACTCCAATGTGCGCAGCATATTTATGTTCAAGATCTTTTAGTAATGGCTTAGTAGCCAGCTCTGCGGTGGATTTTTTTAAATTACGGAGTTTTTCAGATGATTCACGTTTCCAACGAGGCAACTCAATCAGTGCCTCAATGAGTGCATCTTCGAGTTTTTCAATTACTTCATAAAATTGTTCACGCAATTCATCATCAAGCTCAGCAAATTCAGCATCGCTTAGTTGTTTGCCATCAATCAGCGGGGCAAATCCAACCACACTTTTTTCTTCAATTAAGGCAACACTTTGCTCAAGCGCGGCAATTTCCACAGCAGTAATTGCGCTATCGTAAGCGTCGTTAAATTCACGGTCGATTTTTTTCTTTTTACGCTGGTACGCTGGGTTATCAAACGCTGCAGGAAAGGTGTCGAGTACTTCATCAATAAATGAGTCAATATCATCAGCTAACTGTTTACTTTGACCTGCTTGTAAAAACATTGCGATAGGCTCGCGGTGGTCGTCATAATTATTAACGTATAACCACTCATTTGGTGTTGGCCGGCCTTTGCTGTGTGCTTGAAGTTTATCTTTGACTAAGGTAAACCGACCATGCGCGGCCTCCCCCATTACATACACATTGTAACCAGGTAATTCCATCCCTAACGAGAAATCAAGCGCACTTTGCGCCCGCTGTTGACCGATGAAAGTCAAGGTTTCAGGATATGGATTGTTCATGCACGTTTGTACATGATTAAGTGAAATTGTCGGCGCAAGGGCCGACACAGATAAAGGCAGCAGTTTCTTCGTCATTCTAACTTCTTTTTATACCAACATATTCGTTGATTTTGTAAGGTGGCATCAGTGCACTAAAAGGCACTGTTCACTAACTATTTAAGGTTGTAGTGCCTTGCGGCTAAAGTAGATACCATCACATTGCGAACACGCTGTAATTTGCGTAGCGTGGTAAATATCATAACTATATTGGCAATTCTTACATACTAATGTGCCCATGGCTATCCATTCGCCTTGGTGATATACCCCATTGTGCTTAAAATCTTGATTTAATGCTTGCCACTCAAGTTGAGTTTTGTCTTCGATATGTGAAAGTTCAAACCACAAAGACTCTTTAAGCTCTTGCCATGCAAGGGAACCATAGTGTTGATCGTGCTCTTGGATGTGTTCAATATCGCGCTTTAAATATTCACTGTATAAAGTTAATTTTTCTTGTCCTAAATCTTTTAGCGCTTGTTCAGATTCAATAAACTTATCCATCGCATCTTTTAGCTCATGATCTTTTACGTCTTTCAACCATGTGCTCAAATCTGTTAACCACGTCTTATAATCAGCCATTGTTTACTCCTTCAGAACTGTGTTTAGCGAACCTATACCTTACACAAGTATAGGTTAACCTGCCCTGAAAACTAATTTCATATAAAATCCACTGATTTGACGCTGTGATTAGTGCTTTTTTTGGGGTATCCTAACGGCAATTTTTTATTAGTTTGCAAGAAGTCTGGAACCGTAGATGCAAGAGCAATATAACCCGCAAGACATAGAGTCAAAAGTCCAAGCCTACTGGGAAGAAAACCAAGTATTTAAAGCCACTGAAGACGAGAGCAAAGAAAAGTATTATTGCCTTTCTATGTTCCCTTACCCAAGCGGCCGACTCCACATGGGTCATGTGCGTAACTACACGATTGGTGATGTTGTTTCTCGTTTCCAACGCTTGCAAGGCAAAAACGTAATGCAACCTATGGGTTGGGACGCGTTTGGTCTACCGGCTGAAAATGCGGCAATTAAAAATAAAACTGCGCCAGCAAAATGGACCTACGAGAACATCGATTACATGCGTACCCAACTTAAGCAATTAGGTTTTGGTTATGACTGGGATCGTGAGATCGCAACTTGCCATCCAGAATATTACAAATGGGAACAGTGGTTCTTCACTAAGCTTTACGAAAAAGGCCTAGTGTACAAAAAAATGTCAACGGTAAACTGGGATCCAGTAGACCAAACAGTACTTGCTAACGAGCAAGTTATTGATGGTCGCGGTTGGCGTTCAGGTGCTGTAGTTGAACAAAAAGAAATTCCACAGTGGTTTATTAAAATCACTGACTACGCGCAAGAGCTACTTGACGACTTAGACAAGTTAGAAGATTGGCCAGAGCAAGTTAAAACCATGCAGCGCAACTGGATTGGTCGCTCTGAAGGGTTAGATATTGAGTTTAAACGCACCGATAACAACGAAACATTCAGCGTTTATACCACTCGCCCTGATACCTTTATGGGTGTGACTTATGTTGCTGTTGCAGGCGGACACCCTATCGCACAAGAAGCAGCTAAAAATAGCGACGCTGTGGCACGCTTTGTTGATGAATGCAAAAACACCAAAGTAGCTGAAGCTGATATGGCGACGATGGAGAAAAAAGGCATCGCAACGGGCTTTTTTGCTACTCACCCACTTACCGGTGAGCAAGTACCAATTTGGGTTGCCAACTTTGTATTAATGCATTATGGCTCAGGTGCTGTAATGGCCGTACCCGCGCACGACCAACGGGACTTTGAATTTGCTACCGCTTACGGTTTAGACATCAAACAAGTCATTGCACCTGTCGCAGGTTCAGATCTTGAAGTAAACCTAAATGAAGCGGCATTCACTGAAAAAGGTGTGCTGGTAAATTCAGCTGAATTTGATGGCCTTGATTTTGATGGCGCATTTAAGGCTATTGCCGACAAACTTGAAGCACTGGGTGTTGGTGAGCGTAAAGTAAACTTCCGTTTACGTGATTGGGGTGTTAGCCGTCAGCGTTATTGGGGTTCACCAATCCCAATGTTAAGCGATGAAAACGGTAACGAACTTGCTGCGACTGAAGATATGCTGCCGGTGCGCTTACCAGAAGACGTGGTAATGAACGGTGTAACATCGCCAATCAAAGCAGATCCACAATGGGCTAAAACCACAGTTAATGGCGCACCTGCGTTTCATGAAACTGACACTTTTGATACGTTTATGGAATCATCTTGGTACTACGCACGTTACTGTAGTCCACGCCATGACAAAGGTATGCTAGATCCAGCTGCGGCAAACTACTGGTTACCAGTAAACCAATACATTGGTGGTATTGAGCACGCTATTTTACATTTATTGTATTCGCGCTTTTTCCATAAATTATTACGTGATTTTGGCTTAGTTAATTCAGATGAGCCATTTGACCGCTTATTATGCCAAGGCATGGTACTTGCCGAAACATTTTATCGTAAAGATGAAAAAGGTGGCGACATTTGGATTTCCCCTAGTGATGTAAATACTGAAACCGACGACAAAGGCCGCGTGACTAAAGCATGGCATAAAGTTGACGGCGAGCCAGTATTCTCATCAGGCATGAGCAAAATGTCTAAATCAAAAAATAACGGTATCGACCCGCAACAAGTTATCGCTCAATACGGCGCTGATACGGTACGTTTATTTATGATGTTTACCGCACCACCAGAGCAAACGCTTGAATGGTCTGATTCAGGTGTTGAAGGGGCACATCGTTTCATTAAACGTGTATGGAAATATGCGGTTGATGTAAACACTGTTGGTTTCCAAGCATTAGACAAATCAGCATTAAACAACGAGCAAAAAGTGCTTCGTCGTGAGCTGCACAAAGCAATTGCAAAAGTGACTGATGATGTTGAACGTCGTCAAACATTCAACACTGCCATTGCGGCAATCATGGAAATCTCAAACAAATTGTTAAAAGCACCTTTAGCTGACAAACAAGATGTAGCGATTGCCAACGAAGCGCTTGAAGCGCTGCTAATTATGCTTGCACCAATTACGCCGCATTTGTCACATCAATTGTGGCAAGAATTGGGTAAAGAAGGCGATATTTTAGATGCGTCTTGGCCCGTAGTTGATGAGTCTGCCCTTGTTGAAGATGAAAAACTGATCATCGTGCAAGTTAACGGTAAACTACGCGCAAAATTAACGGTGCCAGCTGATGCTACTAAAGAGCAAGTAGAAGCACTAGCATTTGCTGAACCTAACGTATCTAAGTTCACTGATGGCGTAACAATCCGTAAGGTTATTTACGTACCAGGTAAACTACTTAACGTGGTTGCTAACTAATTATGGCTGCTATTCATGCCATTAAAAACGGACTAGCCTTAGCGCTAGTCTGTTTTTTGTTATCTAGCTGCGGCTTTCACCTTAAAAAAGCCTCAAGTCTGCCTGATGACTTGGCCACCTTAACTTTAAACGGTGATGATGAAAAATCAGCGTTATTTGCGATGCTTGGCAAAGAACTCACATTGAGCAAAGTTGAGTTACTCGACACGCCTAAGAAAAACGTCGCTCAGCTGTATTTATATAAAGATCGTCTTGAACGTCAAACCTTATCATTATTTAAAAATGGTCAGGTTGCCGAGTACGAGTTAGCTTATAGTGTTCGCTACTTACTCAAGCGCCCTGGCAAAGAAGCAATTGAACAACGTTTTGAGCTTTATCGTAATTATCAAGACGACCCTGATAACGCTTTAGCAAAAGCAAAAGAGTTAGAGTTGCTATTGAATGAAATTCGCATGCAAGCTAGTCGTCGTATTGTTAGAGAGCTGTCGCAACTATAATGCGCTGTTATGCGAATCAATTACCCAATGAATTAAAAAAAGGCTTACAGCCTTTTTATTTAGTATTTGGTGAAGAACCCTTTCAAGTAGCACAATGCGCTCAACAAATTCGTCAGATTGCGAAACAGCAAGGTTTTGATGAGGTTGTTAAATTTACCTTAATGCCCGGTTTTGATTGGCAAGAGCTAATAGCGCAATATCAAAGTATGTCGTTATTTAGTGCTCGTACTTTAATCGAGCTAGACCTTAATTTTCAAAAGCCAGGTATTGTTGGTAGCCAAACGTTTAAACAGCTCGTAGCACTAAACAACCCCGACACCGTACTTATTGTAAAAGGGGCCAAGGCCAGTCAAGATATTCAGCGCAGTGCTTGGTTTAAGTCGTTAGATAAACTGGGCGTATTTGTACCCTGCTACCCCCTGACCGGCAATCATTTAAGCCGTTGGCTTGATGAGCAGTGCCAGCGCTTAAAAATCAATATGCAAGCAGATGCCAAACGCACCCTAATTGATGCTACTGAAGGTAATTTGTTAGCGTGTTTTCAAGAGCTCGAAAAGCTGTCGTTATTGCATGGCACTGCTATGATCGATCAACAGCAGGTTTTACAAGGCCTACTTAATCAAGCCAAGTTTGATATTTTTGATTTAAGTGATGCACTGCTACAAGGTAATAGTCACCAAGCAATTAAAGTATTAAATAAACTCGCTGGCGATAACACTGAAGCTGTGAGTATCTTATGGACCATTACTAAAGAAGCAAATACCTTACTAAGCCTACAATTAGGCTTACAACAAGGTGAACAACTGGCAACGCTATTTAAACAAAAAGCCATCTGGAAAAATCAGCAAGGGCCGATTCAACAAGCACTTAATCGTTTGTCGATACATACTTTAGAGCAAATCACCCAGTTGCTCGCACAATTTGATGCCAGTTATAAGCAAGGTAATTTAGTCAAACCGTATCAAGCATTAGCACATATTTGTTTAGTATTTTGCCAACCATTGACGTTTCCTTTGCCTGCGCATCCGCTCAACTAATTATTAGGCGTTTATGATGATTGCACTGTTTGGTGGGACTTTTGACCCCGTTCATTTAGGCCATATCAATATGGCTAAGCATTGTGTCGAGCATTTCAATTTAACAACTTTATACTTTATGCCATGTGCGATCCCAGCTCATAAAGCAGCTCCGGGAATAAGCACGCAACACCGCGTTGCCATGCTTAATGCTGCGATTGCACCTTACCCATATTTTCAACTCGATTTACGCGAACTCAATCGCAGTGGCCCGTCATATTCATTATTAAGCCTGCAAGAGATCCGCATACAATTTCCAGATCAACCATTATTATTTTTAATTGGCATGGATTCGTTTAATAACTTAGATAAATGGTTTGAGTGGCAAACAATTACTCAGCTTTGTCATATTGTGGTATTTCAACGCCCAGGCCTAAAATGCACTGCCCATGGCGAGTTACTCGCATACCAACAAGCGGCCGAATGTAGTGATAGCGCAGAGCTTGCAGCACACTCTGGCGGCAAATTATACTTTTTAACTGGCGAAGAACTGGCCATTGCCTCAAGCGATATACGTAATGCGATAAAAAAGGGGTTAAATTACAATGAACTTCTTCCCAGTGCCGTGGGTCAGTATATTCAATCACAGCAACTTTATCTAAGTGGTGAATAAATACTGGTTGCGTGATAAAATAACAGCTATTCACTTTTAAATGAGATAACACCTTGGATACGAAACAACTACTTGCCTTTGCAATAGACAAAATCGACGATATGAAAGCACGTGATGTGGTTAATATTGATGTAACTGCAAGCTCAGACATTACCGACTTTATGGTTGTATGTTCTGGCACGTCAAAGCGTCATGTATTGTCAATTGCAGACCATTTAGCAAAAGAAGCTCGTCACGCAGGTCAAGAACCACTAGGTTATGAAGGCCAATCAGATGGTGAATGGGCGCTGGTTGATTTAGGCGATGTAATCGTACACGTAATGCAAGATCAAGCACGTAGCTATTACGACCTCGAAAAACTATGGAGCTAATACCAAGCTAAACGCTCACTAATTTTTAACCGAGTTTGGATGTAACACGTGAAAATACAGATGATTGCCGTTGGCACCAAAATGCCAGCGTGGGTAGAAACGGGTTTTGCAGAATATCAGCGCCGCTTTCCAAAAGATATGGCGCTGGAGTTAATTGAAATTCCCGCAGGCAAACGTGGTAAAAATGCAGATATCAAACGAATCTTGCATATTGAAGGTGAAAAAACCTTAGCCGCAATCCCTAAAGGCAATCGTATTGTGACGCTTGAGGTAACAGGCAAAGCGCTTGATACTCACCAATTAGCAAAAGACATGGAAAAGTGGCAACTGGATGGCCGCGATGTCAGTTTGCTAATTGGCGGCCCTGAAGGCTTAGCGCCGGAGTGCATTGCAGCTTCAGAGCAAAAATGGTCACTATCAAATTTGACCCTGCCCCATCCATTGGTGCGTATTATTGTTGCTGAAAGCCTTTATAGAGGCTGGAGCTTAAACAATAACCACCCGTATCATCGCGAGTAACATTTACTCATGCGCAAACACAGACCCACAATTAGAGACCACTCAGCAGAAGCTAACCTATTTGCTCGTCGCGCCTTTGTGGGGTTTGTATTTGTTACTATTTTAGTCGCGGTTTTACTTTCCAATTTATATACCATTCAAGTTGATGATCACCAAGATTATCAAACACGTTCTAACGACAATCGCATTAAAGTTATTCCTATTGCTCCTAACCGAGGCCTTATTTATGACCGCAATGGTGTGTTGCTCGCTGAAAATAAACCGGTTTATAATTTAGAAGTTATTCCTGAAGAAGTTGACGATCTTGATGCATCACTGTCAGCACTGACACAATTTATTGATATTTCAGAGCAACAAAAAAACGATTTTCTTGATGATATAAAACATAACCGTCGCTTTAAGAGTCAAGTATTAAAAGCACGTTTAAACGAACAAGAAGTAGCCCGTTTTTCGGTCAATCAGCATAAATTCCCAGGGTTTAGTATCGAAGCACGTTTGGCACGCTACTACCCGTTTGCAGACACCCTAACTCATGCGTTAGGGTATGTTGCTAAACTCAATAAAAAAGAACTGGCTCAGCTCGAAGCACAAGAGCAAGGTACTAATTACCGTGCAACCCATGATATTGGTAAACTCGGTATTGAGAAATATTATGAACAACTGCTGCATGGCCAAGTAGGTTCGCAGCGGGTTGAAGTCAATAATCGTGGTCGCGTCATTCGCACCTTAAGTATGACTCCTCCGCAGCCGGGTAATGATCTTGTTCTTACTCTTGATGTTGGCTTGCAGCAAATTGCCCAACATGCACTTAAAGATATGCGTGGCGCTGTGATCGTCATGGACGCCAAAGACGGAGGCGTGTTGGCGCTTTATTCCAATCCCAGTTATGATCCGAACTTATTTGTTCACGGCATTAGCAGTAAAAACTACAAAGCCTTATTAAATCCTGACCGACCTCTAATCAATCGAACCACACAAGGGCGTTATGCGCCAGCATCGACGGTAAAACCTCACATGGCTGTTCTGGCCCTTGAAGAAGGTCTCGTTACCGAGCAAACGTCAATGTGGGATCCTGGTTTCTTCCAAATTCCGAATGTTGATCATAAGTGGCGAGATTGGAAACGTTGGGGCCATGGCCATGTTGATGTTTACAAAGCCATTGAAGAGTCTTGTGATACCTATTTTTATGATGTTTCTTATCGATTAGGGATCACCAAAATCAGTGATTTTATGGCACAGTTTGGCTACGGTGATTTAACCGGTATTGATATTCATGAAGAAACCACGGCTATTTTGCCATCAAAAGAATGGAAAGAAGGCCGTTTTAAAGAATCATGGTGGCGCGGCGATACTATCTCTGTTGGCATTGGCCAAGGTTATTGGACCGCAACTCCCCTACAAATCGCAAACGCGATGAATATATTAGTAAATCGTGGCGTTAATCACCCTCCACACTTAGTACAAGTTGTAAAAAAAGACAATGACGTCACACAGATCAATAATGAAGAAAAGCCACCCGTTATTTTAAAAGATCCTCGCCATTGGCAGGTCGCATTAGATGCTATGCATAACACTGTTCAAAAAACCTCAGGTACTGCACACAGAGCATTTAAAGGAACAAATTACGATTCAGCAGGTAAAACAGGCACCGCACAAATAGTCAGTATTGCTCAAGGTGAGCGATACGATGCAAAATCCCTCAAAGAGCGTCAACGTGATAACACTATCTATGTAGGCTTTGCACCTTATGAGGATCCCAGAATCGTTGTTTCTGTTGTTCTAGAAAACAATCATGGCGGTGTGCAAATTGCTCGCCAACTAATGGATTACTACTTTGCCGCAAATCCCGTTAATCTTGCTAGGAATAACACACCATGACCAGTTTGCATGATGGCCGTTCAATCTGGATGCGTATGCATCTTGACTTGCCGCTACTGCTGGCATTGCTATTAATGATGGCAGGCAGTGTAACCGTTGTTTATAGCGCCAGTGGTCAAGACCCTGCAATGATGATCCGTCATATTACTAGGATGGGCGGCGCTGTTTTAGGTATGATTATTTTAGCGCAATTTTCACCCGCGACCTTAAAGCGTTTAGTTATTCCTTTATATTGTGTTGGGTTAATGATGCTGGTTGGGGTGCTGTTATTTGGCGTCAGCTCCAAAGGCGCTCAGCGCTGGTTAGATTTAGGCATTACCCGCTTTCAACCTGCTGAATTAATGAAAATAGCCGTGCCTATGATGGTGGCTTGGTATATTGGCCGTAATCATTTGCCGCCAAGAGCACTGCACTTAGTTGTTGGTTTTACCATTGTTATGGTTCCCACACTCCTGATCAAAGAACAGCCCGACTTAGGTACCTCCATCTTAATTGCCAGTTCAGGGATCTTTGTATTATTTTTGTCTGGTTTAAGCTGGCGATTAATCGGCTTTTTAAGCGCTTTGGTTGCTTTAGCTGCATGGCCTTTTTGGCATTACGGTATGCATGACTATCAAAAACAGCGGGTACTAACTTTGTTCAATCCAGAAAGCGATCCTCTTGGCTCTGGTTATCATATTATCCAATCAAAAATAGCTATCGGCTCTGGTGGTATTGAAGGTAAAGGTTGGCTGCAAGGCACGCAATCACAATTAGAGTTTTTACCTGAACGCCATACTGATTTTATCTTTTCAGTACTTAGTGAGGAATTTGGCCTTTTTGGTGTATGTGTTTTATTGTCCATGTATTTATTTATTATTGGTCGCGGTTTGTATATCGCAGTTAATGCTCAAGATGCATTTGGTAAATTACTGGCAGGGGCACTCACGCTGACTTTTTTTGTTTATGTATTTGTAAATATTGGCATGGTATCAGGGTTACTACCTGTGGTGGGTGTACCATTGCCATTGATAAGTTATGGCGGTACGTCGATGGTCACTTTAATGGCCGGGTTTGGCATTATTATGTCTATCGCAACTGATAAAAGGATGCTGTTAAAATAATGCGCTACTGTTTAAAATTATTCAGCTGTTTGTGGTTAGTGGTTTTTTTAAGTGCCTGTAGCTCTTCAGGTATAAATCACAGTGACCGGTATAGTATGCGCCATGATTCTGCACCACTGAGAGTACCCACTGAATTAGAAATGCAAGATGCCATAGTCACAGAGGTTAGCAAAAGTGCCAGTGCTGGGCGCGCTTACACAGTTAACGGCAAAAACTATACTCCGATGCTAGATGAAACTGGTTATAGCGAAGAAGGTATCGCTTCATGGTATGGCCGTAAATTTCATGGTTATCACACCTCAAATGGCGAAGTCTACGATATGTTTGCGATGACTGCCGCTCATAAAACGTTACCCTTGCCTAGCTTTGTAAAAGTAACCAACACCAGTAATGGCAAATCTGTGATTGTCCGTGTAAATGATCGTGGCCCATTTCATGATGATCGCTTAATCGATTTATCCTATGCAGCAGCGTATAAACTTGGTTACTATCATCATGGTACAGCCAAGGTTAAGCTTGAAGCTATTACAATGGCCGATTCGACTGCGCGTTTGAGTTATATTCAAGTCGCTGCAGGCAGTACCTTAAAAAATATTGAAGCATTAGCGTACACTTTACGCCAGCAATACCAATTGCCCACTAATATTGTGGAAAAAGATGCTATTTATAGGCTGCGTTTAGGGCCAATTAAAAATGCTGAGCAAGCTCAGCAAGTACTTGAAAAACTAAAACAGGATCAATTTCAAAACGCGTTCTTGCTTTATAGTGAATAACACCTTTAGAATGAGGTAAACGCGAATCTTTAACTTTAACCATTAATGAGTATGATGAAATCTATTAAATCCAAAATTATTAGCGGTGTATGTGGCGTAGTTTGCTCTGCTGCCGTTTTTTCTGCGACCGCCCAAATCATCCCTGCACCGCCTCAAGTTAATGCAAAAGGTTATTTTCTTGTTGATTTTACCACTGGTAAAGTTATTGCCGAGGGTGAAGCTGATACTCGCCTAGCACCTGCCAGTTTAACTAAAATGATGACCAGCTACGTCATTGGTACCGAAATCAAAGCAGGCAATATAGCGCCAACAGATATGGTTACGGTAAGCGAAAAAGCGTGGGCTAAAAACTTTCCTGAATCTTCGAAAATGTTCATCGAAGTGGGTAAGCAAATTAGTGTTAACGATTTAAACCACGGTATTATTATCCAGTCAGGTAATGATGCTTGCGTAGCAATGGCAGAACATATTGCCGGTAGCGAAAGCGCATTTGCAGACTTAATGAATGCCCATGCTGAGAAATTAGGTATGAGTAACAGCCACTTCATTAATAGCCATGGCTTAGATACCAACGAACACTTCACAACCCCTCGAGATATGGCCACCTTAGGTGCAGCACTTATTCGTGATGTACCTGACGAGTATGCGGTTTACTCACAAAAATCATTTACTTTTAACGGCATTAAGCAATACAACCGTAACTCACTGTTATGGGATGAAAGCTTAAACGTTGATGGTATAAAAACCGGTCATACATCGGAAGCAGGTTACAGCTTAGTAAGTTCAGCGACTAAAGATGATATGCGTTTAATCGCCGTGGTTATGGGTACTTCGAGTGAACGTGCACGTAAAGTAGAAAGTAAAAAATTACTTAACTATGGTTTTCGTTTTTTTGAAACAATCACACCTTACAAAGCCGGCGACAGTTTTGCCGAGCAACGTATTTGGATGGGTAACAAAGAAAATGTATCGTTAGGCATTTTAGTTGATACGCCGATCACTATTCCACGCGGCCAACGTAAAAATTTAAAAGCCGACTTTAAACTTGATAAAGTTTTAGAGGCACCATTAGCGAAAGGCTCTACCGTAGGTACTTTATCTTTACAACTTGAAGGCGAAGTAATTGCTCAGTATCCTCTGGTAACGCTTGAAGAAGTTGAAGAAGGTAGCTTCTTTAGTAAAATTTATGATTACCTACGTTTACAAATAATGTAAAACGCTACCAAATAATATAAGCGCCTTGCAAAGCAAGGCGTTTTTTTTTGCTTTAAAGATGGTAGAATGCGCCCCATATCTAACCCGCAAATAACCAGGATACCAATTGTCTTATGTAAGCGATTAATTCAATTGTTATAAAGGTCGAGAACAGGTTATCTAATCGGTTTATTGTTTGGTAATAAATACTAAACACACATATAAGTATGAGGAGTCAACGTCGTGGCTACACCGGTAAAAAATACTAAATTTGATGAATATTTAGAATACCCTTGCCCTTTTACATTTAGAGTAATGGGGTTGGCAAACGTCAACTTAACTGACCAAATTCTAACTAAGTTACAACCTATTGCCCCTGGCGACTACGCTCCAAAAGTTAAACCTAGCAGCAAAGGTAATTATGAGTCAGTTAGCTTAGTCGTTACCGTGACCAGCGGCACTCATATTGAAGAAATTTATAACGTGATCAGTGCGATTGATGACGTACGACACATGCTTTAAACGCTAAGCGGAGTAAGCTGTGAGCGAAAATACCTTAATCGTCCGTCAACTTGGTAAACAGCGTTACATGCCAATTTGGCAACAAATGCAAAACTATACTGATGTTCGAACTGAGCATGATGCGGATGAAATATGGCTCGTTGAACATGAGCCAGTATTTACGCAAGGCCAAGCAGGTAAAGATGAACACCTACTTGCACCTGGAGATATAGAAGTGATCAAGGTTGACCGAGGTGGTCAAGTAACCTATCACGGACCGGGCCAGCAAATGATGTACGTATTATTTAACTTACGTCGCTTGAAAATTGGCGTACGAGAATTGGTCACATGGCTTGAAGAGTGTATTATCGATACACTCAATGATTACGGTATTAAAGCCTACGCAAAAGCAGATGCCCCGGGGGTTTATGTTAACGATAGCAAAATAGCATCATTAGGACTTCGTGTTCGCCGTGGCTGCTCTTTTCATGGTCTAGCATTGAATGTAAACATGGACATGAGCCCGTTTTTACGTATCAACCCATGTGGTTACGCCGGTATGAACATGGTGCAAACAACCGACTTGAACGGCCCAGAAAACCTTGCGCAAGCAGGTGCTGGGCTCGTAAAACATATGATTAAAAAACTTAATGCGACACAGGTTAAGTATACTGAAGGGTTTGAAAACGAATGAATAAACCAGTCAAGATGGAACCAGGGGTAAAACTACGCGACGCTGAAAAAATGGCGTTGATCCCAGTAAAAGTATTACCCACTGAAAAAAACGAAATGTTACGCAAGCCAGAGTGGCTAAAAATTCGCTTACCTAAATCAACTGAGCGGATCGACGGCATTAAACAAGCCATGCGTAAGCACGGACTGCATTCAGTGTGTGAAGAAGCCTCTTGCCCTAACTTATCAGAATGCTTTAATCACGGTACAGCAACTTTTATGATTTTAGGCGCAATTTGTACTCGTCGTTGCCCATTTTGTGATGTTGCCCATGGCCGTCCGTTAACACCAGACGCCGCAGAGCCAGAGAAGTTGGCTCTTACTATTCGCGATATGAAGTTAAGCTATGTGGTGATCACCTCTGTGGATCGTGATGATTTACGTGATGGCGGCGCACAACATTTTGCTGATTGTATTCGTGAAATTCGTAAGTATAACCCAAAAATCACCATCGAAATTTTAGTGCCTGATTTTCGTGGTCGCATGGACCGAGCGCTTGAAATCTTAATAGAAACGCCACCAGATGTATTCAATCATAACCTTGAAACTGCACCGCGTTTATATAAACTTGCGCGCCCAGGTGCTGACTACAAATGGTCATTAGAATTACTGCGTCGCTTTAAAGAAGCACACCCTGAAGTGAAAACTAAATCAGGTCTAATGGTTGGTCTTGGCGAAGAAATTAGCGAAATCGAAGAAGTACTGCGTGATTTACGCGCGCATAATGTCGATATGCTAACGGTTGGCCAATACCTACAGCCATCAAAGCATCACTTACCTGTAAAACGCTACGTGCCACCAGCAGAGTTTGACGCGCTTAAAGAGTACGCTGATGAAATTGGCTTTACTCATGCCGCATCAGGCCCATTTGTTCGTTCAAGCTACCATGCTGATCAACAAGCTGCGGGTAAAGAAGTGAAGTAATCATTTTTACAGAATTGAAAAAGCCGTTAGTAATGGATTAAATCACTAACGGCTTTTTTGTTATATTAATGGTCTTACCTTTCATGCTAAACCCTTAAAGTTAATTTTAAGAGCATTTCTTCTTAGTTGTTGTAAAAATTTTTAGCATATATTTTTCAACGTTTATTTTCGTTTCGAAGCATTGCTTCTCAATTGTGCTGAAACATTATCGTTCAACTTAAGCCAATTTGTTTCATAATCCCACGTTGCTTTAAACTCTTCGCTACTCCTTGAGCTTTCTAACATTTCTCTAAAATCAAAGACGTCCGCAAAATTACTCTCATTTACGTCATAATTACCCCAGCCTCTAGGCTCCATCTTAATATACTTTAAATAATTAGACTTAAAATCATTAACGGCAGTGACTAGCTCTTCATTACTATTTAGTTTTTCTGCAATGATTGCCTTTTCATCATCATTAAGAGAACCCGTTACTGTAAGCTCACCTGACTCATTGATAGAAATACCCCAACTTTTATTTGCTAAAGAAGGCTGTTCACTCCTTAATTCAGCCATAACGCTATCATAGGGTGAAAGCATCTTCTCAACTGCTTTAGGGACATCACCACCAGGCATATACAAATGAACTGTAGCAACGCCAATATCATACATAACCTCTTCAATAGGTCTTAATATATTGGCATCTTTATTTACAGGCTTATAGTATGTTGCATCAGGCTCTTTAAACTGCCCTTTATGATAGATGTCCTTCGCTAGGCGCTCCATTTCACTTTTTAATTGCTCTTTACTATTCACTGGCGTGTTGATTTCGACCAGCGAACTGTTTGAAGTAGGTTGCAATAGTGGATATGTATCTTTCGAGTTAACTTGCATATTACGTCCTTGTTTTTTTTATAGCTAAGTTGTTATCGGCTAACTATTCTTATGCTTTAACTATTCCCCCCCAAAAAAGGAACCTACTTTATTCTTTGGCTATCAGCCAAAAACTATTTTTGCGGTTTGTAATTAATCATTAGGTCAAACGGCTTTTCCTTGAGACAATCACCCCTGTTATTTTTAAAACATGGTTCTTTATGAAACTATTAGTTAGAAACTTATCACGCACTATCACTGAACATGAAATCCGCGTACTTTTTACTGAACACGGTAAAGTAGCCGATTGTAATTTAGTACTAGATAAAGAAACCGGCCAATCGAAAGGCTTTGCCTTTGTAGAAATGCCAAACGATGCAGAAGCTGCTGTAGCAATAAAAGCATTGAATCAAAGTACTGTTGATAAAAGCAAGATCCGCGTAAAGAAAGCTGACGCTTAAACGTGTTATTTTGTTGCAAAAGGCCAGCACTCTTCGCTGGCTTTTAGCTTTTTTTCACACAACTTCTGCGCCAGTCCCTTTCACCCAACGAAATTTAATTCAGCCCCTAAATCATAGTACCCAAAATCAACTAATTGTATTTTATAAAAATATCTGCGCTTCATGGCAAAAAACTAGACAGCAAAACCGACACCCCATATAGTCACAGTATGTATCCTTAAAAACCTGCAATTATGACTCCTCTTTTTAAATCGCTCAGTGTAACTTTATTATTGGGCTTAACTGGCTGTTCAGAGCCTGCTCAAGAACAAACGACGCTTGACAATACAACCAGTGTAAATTTAAGCAATATTAAACAACATATTAAAACCCTTGCCTCAGACGAATTTGAAGGACGCGGTCCATTAACGCGCGGTGAAGTAAAAACTGTGGGTTACTTAAGTGACCAATACCAAGCGCTTGGATTAACTGGTGCATATAATAATAAGTTTTTACAGCCGGTAAAAATGGCGATGGTAACCGCTGATCAAAACATGCAATTAAAAATTGGCGACTTGAGCTTTACCGCTGGTAAAGATTTTACGGCGCGAACGAAACAATTACAGCCACTTATTGATGTTCGTAATTCAGAGGTAGTATTTGTTGGTTATGGCATTAATGCGCCCGAGTATAATTGGAATGATTATAAAAATATTGATGTAACGGGTAAAACGGTTGTTGTGTTAGTAAATGATCCTGGGTTTGCTACGCAAGACGATGCGCTATTTACCGGCAACGCTATGACCTACTACGGTCGCTGGACTTACAAATACGAAGAAGCCGCTCGCCAAGGCGCAGCCGCAGTGTTTATTGTGCATGAAACAGCGCCAGCTGCATATCCTTGGGGCGTAGTTGAAAGCTCAAATACAGGCACAAAATACACCTTAATGGATAACAACCTAAACGCATCAGAACTACCGGTAATGGGTTGGCTAACACTCGATGCAACCGAGCAGTTATTTAAATCAGCAAACTTGAGCTATCAACAATTAAAGCAACAAGCACTTAACGACGACTTTAAAGCTACTGCGCTTAATTTAACAGCGAACCTTGCATTTAAAAACGAAGTGTCACATGCTAAATCACACAATGTTGTTGCGCAATTAACGGGCAGTGAAGCGCCTGATGAATATATTGTGGTCAGCGCACATTGGGATCATTTTGGCACTAAGCAAACTGATAGCGGGCCAAAAATTTATAATGGTGCAGTTGATAATGCCTCAGGCAGTGCTGCCACAATTGAAATCGCTCGTATATTAAGTAACATGCATAAACAAAAACCGTTTAAGCGCTCGATTATTTTTGCGAACTTTACCGCCGAAGAAACAGGGTTAATTGGCTCAGAGCAATTTGCCAGTGGCGAACTTATCCCTACCAAGCAGATGGTCGCTCTGTTAAATATTGATGGTATGAATGTGCTAGATGGCACCGATTACATACTGCAATACGGCAAAGGCTTATCACAAATGGAAGACTACCTTAGCAAAGCCGCAAGCAAACAAGGCCGTCATGTAAAAATGGATCCCGTGCCACAAAACGGCCTATTCTTCCGATCAGATCACTTCTCACTAGCTAAACAAGGCGTACCTGGTTTACTGTTTATGAGTTTAGGTGATACAGATCCAGATTATATTGCTCATAAATACCATAAAGAAGCTGATGATTACTCTGCTCAGTGGTCATTAGGTGGTGTAAAACAAGACATCGAGTTAATTGTTGATATCGCATCACAATTGGCAAACAACGGTGATTGGCCAAAATGGCAAGCCGATTCAGATTTTAAAACTCGTCGCGCCCAAGACCGCGCAGAATAAATTAAGTTGAGTTGGGGTAGGCATTCATCGCCTACCCCATTTTTATTAATGCCCTTTCTTATTGCGTTGTGCGCTCAATAATAAGGTTTCGGCTTTTGCCCCTAAATACACATAAATAGCCAACGCAATCAATAGCCCTACAACCGCTAACATCATATAAATTGCCGGTAATAAATACTGCGACTGCCCCAGCGCTGCCTTAAACATCGTTAATAACGCTTCAATAGACACTGCAATTAAAATAGTTGAAATAAACCGTGTGATAGTGCGCCGCGTTGAACTGTGCCTAAAGATATCTTTATGCATTAAAATTTCTTCTTCGAGAATCGTTTTACCTAAATCAAATATTGCTAACGCGAGGGTGATAAAAATGATGATCGTAAACGGTTCGAGCGGATCATTTTCTATAGAGCGGACAAACAGTAAGCTATAAATATCACCAAACACCCTACCAAGTAAAAATAACACTAAGATAAATAAGCAACTGACAATAATGCCATAACCCGCTTTAAAAAATGGCGTCATCGTGGCGCGAGTACGATCCCCCATAATAAATTCGATTAATTGCGTTAGACATACATCAATCACTAAATAGCGATTTTCGCCATATGAAGCATGTAACGATTTTATTGCTGAAATACATAAGTGATTGGTCGCGATCGAAATATAGGGCGGCGTAAAACGAGTATGTTGCTGCTGTTGGATACCTTGAAAATACGGCCGTTCACTCAAATCCTGTGAATCGCCATGATTATTTAAGGTTTTCATATACTGACGTTTAAAGCAGACATTGTTACCTAGCTGCACGCCATTTTTATCTAGACAGTATTGTAATTCTAAAAATGGGTATTGAGCGATTAAGTAACGATTATCTTGTTGTTTTTTAACACCGTCTTCTAAGCTTGCTAGCACTGAGTCAAGTAAGTCGTGGATCACGGTTTGATATTCTTGGTAACGTTCGACGCTACTGATATAACTCATTCTTGCCATGTGTTTGCTCCTAACTGCATTATTAAAAGTAATAGCAATTACGGAACCAACTTTACAAAAACTTATAAATCAACTGGTTGCATTATCTGAAGAAGAGAAAAGATCCATTTCGCACCAACCGGGTGCAAAATAAACTGCTGGACTTACTTTTTTGCAAGCACAAAAAATGGGCTACTTAGCCCATTCTTTCATTAAATCAATTACTTTTAAATTTCATCATCAGAGTCTTGCACTTGACGTTGTGCAGCTCTAGCAATGATTTCAACATAAAACGACTCTAAGCCTTGTTTTTCAATTTCGCTGATTGAGTTGCTAATTTCAGCAACGTGCACCACTTGGGCATCTTCAGCTGTGTTACCAAATTTACAATCAAATGCCCAGTAATCAGCATCAATTGGCAACGTTTTGTTACGCTCTCTTTTCAAATACTTTTTTACTTCATGCTTTGCAGCATCTACCATGCGAGGGTATTTGATTTTCTCGTGATTCAGCGTGAATGTTTTCTTCATTACGTTCCTAATTACCTTGATTTAATGATGATGGCAATAATACCAAGTAAATTGGAAATGCCATTTGGGGTCATTATAGCAATTGCATTTAGTTTGTGGATGCTTTTTTTACACTAAAATAAATAAAATATTTTTACCGATAATTATTACAGCTTAATATCACGCTTGGGCAAGGTGTAAGGGTTGATGAAGATCTGCATTATTAAGGCTATCGTAAAATGCAGCCGCATCCATTTGCGGATGATCTAGCTGTGTTTCTTTATCTAAATGACGCTTTCGCACGACTAGTTCGCAATTATCAATCACCATTAGTGGAATATGGTTTTTATCATCTCTGATCACTAATGGTTCCGGCGCAAGGCACGAACGTAAACGAATATCTGCCATGCTGCCTTGTTGTAATAGCTGTGCATTATGTTGGCCAATGAGCATATCAAATTCATCTGGAGCCAATGCTTGCTCAGGCCCTGCCCCTAATTGTTCACGTAATTGCGCTTCAGTTGGTGTTGAAGCATGTGCATCAAATGGGGTTTTAGGGAGATGAAATTGACTAAAATCTAACACGTCATGAGAAAGCATTGCCAATAATAATGCAAACTCGCCACGACGGTGTTCTGAGACACTTTTGGCAAGACGATTGTTAAGTTGACTCTCTGTGATTAACAAATCATCGATTTGCATAGACTTTAGCCGATTGCAGTTAGTAATAGATATTTATCGGCTTTATTTAATATTTCTTTAGCTTTTTTCTTTACTTAAATGCTCACTTTGCTATTATCAGCGCCGTTGCATTGGAGGGGTTCCCGAGCGGCCAAAGGGATCAGACTGTAAATCTGACGGCTCAGCCTTCGCTGGTTCGAATCCAGCTCCCTCCACCACTTTTCTTACCGCTAAGTTAAGTGGGGGCAAATGCGACAAAATTAGTGTGGAGGGGTTCCCGAGCGGCCAAAGGGATCAGACTGTAAATCTGACGGCTCAGCCTTCGCTGGTTCGAATCCAGCTCCCTCCACCACTTTTCTTATCTATCAGCAAAACTTTATTCTCGCTAACTCATTCGACTACCCATTGTAAACTCGCACCGTGTTGCTTTAGCCATTTTGTTGCTTGCTTATAATCAGGATAAAACTCACTGACGCGCTGCCAAAATGCGGCACTGTGATTTAAATATTTCAAGTGAGCTAGTTCATGCACAATCACATAATCAATAATACTCTGCGGCGCACTGGCTAATAACAAATTAAAGGTCAATTCTCGTCGTCGATTACAACTGCCCCAACGACGCTTATAAGTATGAATGCGAATACTGCTAGGTAAAGTCTCTGCCATTTGTAGGCAATAAGCATGTACACGCATTTCAATATAATTTTCTAATTGCTCATGTAAAAAACTTTCGAGCAAGGTTTGGTACATTGGCTGCTGATGCTTAACCCGTCCAGAAAGATTTAGCTGTAACACATCTCCCTGCTGATTTTTTACTAGCTGCCATGCGCTGCGCGAGCTGACACCATAAGTCAGTATCACAGGTTGTGAAAAAACCAGTACGCGATTATCTTGTAATGGGTATTGGCGAGTATCAAGCATTTGACTTTGCTTGTTAATTTGCGCATTGATCCAGTCAGTTTTACTTAGCAGCCAGCTTTCAAGTTCCTTTTTAGCAACCCCAACAGGCGCATAAACTGTGACACTTTGTTGCTGGACTTTGATAGCGACAGTTTTGCGGCGGCGACTACGTTTTAATGTATATTCAAACAAACCTAACTCTTGTAATTGACCGACAGTCATTAAACTAATTAACAGGTCACTATAATACCTTGCAAAATAACTGCTAATCTATATCTAAGTAGAATTAAATAAAGCGATATCAAACATGCCTGATAAGCCTTGTTGTCGTTATACCTCTCCCGATGGCCATCATTGTCAAGAAACAGACATGGGTTCAGGTTTTTGTTTTTGGCATGATGCCAAATTTGATAAGTCAGGCTTAGATCTGACCCAAAAATTAGAGCGCTATGCAAAAAAGGGAGGATTATTACAGGGATTGCAATTAAAACGCGCTAACCTTAATGGGCTTAATTTGATAAAACAAGATGATGAGGATGGCTTTGATTTATCTTACAGTAATTTTTATCGTGCAACGCTCACCAACGCTCATCTGTTTAATAATAAAATAGCCCACAGTTCACTGATGAAAGCCAACTTGCACGAAGCAAGCCTGCATTACTGCAACCTACAAGATACAAATTTATTGGGTATAAAACTAAACAACACCCGTATTGATAACATTGAGCTAGGCGCTGAACTATTACAGGAAAAACAAGCTAAAGCAGCGCTTAAACATACAGATAAAAGCGCAGCCCTTGACTTATTTGAACAATCAGAAGAAATATTTCGCAATTTACGTAAAGCATCAGAACAACAAGGCTTATTTGAACTGGCGGGTAATTTCACGTACAAAGAGCTGCGGATGCGTCACGCACAATATCCACGAGGTTCAAAAAAACGATTAGCCTCGAGCTGTATTGATATGTTGTGCGGGTATGGTGAAAAGCCTGAAAATGTGATCCGTTTTAGTTTGTCACTGATCATCTGCTGCGCCCTGTGTTATTTTATTTTTGGGGTGATGGATGCTGGTCGTATTATGCAGTTCAATCCGGCGGCAACATTAAGTGATAATTTATTAGCCCTACTTAATAGCTTCTATTTTAGCGTGGTTACTTTTACAACCTTAGGATATGGCGATATTACTCCGGTTGGTTTCTCCCGATTCGTTGCTGCAGTTGAAGCGTTTTGCGGGAGTTTCTCTCTGGCATTATTCGTAGTCGTATTTGTCAAACGTATGACCCGATAATTACCGATTACTTTATCTGCGAAAATAAATAGTTCAGCTAAATACCTGCTATAAAACTGGTTATAAATGATGCTATCATTGCGCACAATGAAACTTAGCGAATTGATTTTAAAAAGTTTTTGATTTTGTTAAATTTTGCAGCTAAATATGTAAACAAATAACAGGCATTTGCGCAAAATTAATTAATTGTCTTAACATATATTTCAGGTGATATTAGTTATTACTGAAATAACAGTGTATTGAGCCGTTATGCTTACCGCTTTTTTTATTACCGATCACGATCCGAGCCTTCTTATTAATGGTGTTTATGACCCATTTTTAGTCGCTCTGTCTGTTTTAACGGCTATTTTCTCTGCATTTTTTGCAACTTACATGATCGATCTGGCCAAAGAAACACGCTTCAAAAGTTATCAAAAATTAGCCAACTCAACGGCTTCCTTGGTACTTTCTGGCGGTATTTGGAGTATGCATTTTATTGGTATGTTGGCATTTTCACTGTGTACAAATATCAGCTACGACCCAACACTCACCTTTTTATCTTTCATTCCAGCATTTTTAGCCTGCCTAACTGGCGTGTCATTATTAGTAAAAAATAACGCCACTATTTTCAGTTTAATACTGCCCTCGGTACTACTCGGCGCAGGTATCGGCACTATGCATTACAGTGGTATGGCAGCAATGGAATTGAGCCCGCTGCTACGCTACGATCCATTGATGTTTGGGTTGTCAATTATCGTTGCCGTTGTACTGGCGTTTATATCTTTATATGCTCGCTTTAATATTAAAAAGCACCTCTCAACACTAAATTCTTTGCAGACGCGGTTGATCAGCGCAATCATTTTGGGTTTTGCTGTTGCAGGTATGCATTACATGGGAATGGCGGCAACACGGTTTGTTGCAACCTCGCCATTAATTGGTAATGACAGCGCCAGCTCAGAACTTACATTTGTTGCTATTAGCGTAGTGTTCGCCACCATTATTCTAACCGCGATAGTTGCTATCATTAACGGTATGGTACGCTATCGCATGTTACTTGAAGAAAAAACACGGAATGAATCTCGCTTAGAGGCTATTTTATCGACCGCTATAGATGGCATTGTAACAATTAACAATCGCGGTATTATCTTAAGCTTTAATAACGCTGCAGAGAATATTTTCGGCTGGCATAGCACTGATGTAAAGGGTAAAAACATAAAAATGCTGATGGCAGATGATATCGCAGCCGAGCATGATGAATATCTATTAAAGGCACATCACATCGATTTAGGTAAAGTTATTGGCGTCAATCGTGATGTTCTTGCTAAACATAAACAAGGTCACCTATTTCCTATTCGCTTAGGTATTGGTGAAGCAAACCAGCCAGGACAAGAGTCAATATTTGTTGGCTTTATTACTGACTTGACTGAGCAACGCAAACTACAACAAAACCTCATAGCGAAAGAACAACAATACCGCTCGCTGATGAATAATATGCCTGGCGTGGTATTTCGCTGCCAGTTGGATAAAAGCTGGAGCATGATTTTTATTAGCCCTAGCATTAATGAAGTAACTGGCTATGTCCCATCGGAATTTATCAATCAGCATATTCAGTTTAGTGATTTGATTTTTAAAGATGATAACAAACGCATCAATAAATCGGTCGAGCAAGCGATCGCTGCTAAATCGCAATACTCAATTGAATACCGACTACGTCATCGAAGTGGCAAGCTAATTTGGGTGCTTGAGAAAGGTAGCTTTGAGTTCAACAAGCAAGGTGAAGCGATTTGGATCGACGGCGTTATTATCGATATTAGTGAACGTCGTGAATACGAAGATAAATTAAAGTTGGCGAAAATAGCCGCCGAAGATGCAGCTCAAGCCAAACAGTCATTTATGGCGAATATGAGTCACGAAATTCGCACACCGATGAATTCGATTATTGGCTTTAGTGATTTATTGATGGATACACCACTTGATCAAGACCAACAAAAGCACTTAATTATCGTAAATAATGCGGCTCGCTCGCTGTTACGGCTATTAAATGAAATATTGGATTCTGCAAAACTTGAAAAAGGTAAGCTGACCATTGAATTAGTGCATTTTAATCTTCAAGCGGTGCTTGATAGTATTATTTCTACATTTTGGTTAGAAGCAAAAAAGAAAGATCTAGAACTAACACTTACCATCAAAGAGTCTGTTCACCCTACTTATTACGGTGATCCAGACCGAATTCGCCAAGTTTTAACAAATTTAATTGGTAATGCAGTTAAGTTTACAGCTCAGGGCTCAGTGAATGTCACTGTCAGTACGACACAAAATAATTACTTATTTTTTGAAGTACAAGATACCGGTATTGGTATTGCTAAAGATCGTCTTAAAGCGGTATTTCAGCCTTTTGAACAAGCTGACGGGACTACTACACGTCGTTTTGGTGGCACTGGACTTGGTACTACTATCAGTAAGCAACTCGTTGAGCTGATGGGTGGCATAATCAACGTAGTCAGTGAAGAAGATAAAGGCAGCTGCTTTTATTTTTCATTGCCTTTAGAGGTCGGTGATGAAACCCAAGTCAATTACTTTGATAAGTTGTATACGCAATTACCTAAGCTGCGCATTTTAGTCGTTGATGACATAGCACAAAATGTTGAGCTACTACAGTTATTATTGTCGCGAGATCAGCATACGATTAGCTCTGCAAGCAACGGCTTAGAAGCGATCGCTATTTTTGAAAAACAAGATTTTGATGTCATTTTAATGGATATCCATATGCCTGAATGTGACGGTATTGCCGCGACCGAAAAAATTCGTGAAATTGAGCAACAACGACAGCTAAAAAAGACTCCGATCATTGCGCTCACCGCCAGTGTCTTACAGCAAGATAAATTAACGGCTAAAAAAGCGGGTATGAATGGCTTCGCCAATAAGCCTGTTGATATCAATCAATTGAATCAAGAGATTGCGCAAGTGCTTGGCTTTGGTTTAAATATAGAAACGCAAATTGCTCACAGTGATCCCACAGCACAGCATATTGATTTAAAAAAAGGACAGCAACTTTGGGGCAGTAAGTGTAAACAGCTGAGCGAAATACACCGTTTTTTTAAAGAGCAGCAGGCAACATGTGACATTATCTTTAATGATGGACTAAATGCCTTAAAAGATATTAATGGCACATTACATACCCTTAAAGGCTTATCTGGTAATTTAGGTTTACCGACTATGATGGCCCTACTTTCAACCTTAGAAAACAGCCAAGCCCCTGAGCAGCAGGCGCAAATAATTCAGCAATTGCAGATAGAGTTTAATGCGGTCAATGAGTTGTTAGCTAGAAAAACCAGCAGCTGTATAGCAGTGCAAAGCAGCGAAAAAAATACCCAAGTACTATCGCTCAGCGAATTTAAAATACTGTGTGAACAACTGCGTAAAGACGCAGAAAATGCAGAGCTCAATGATGAGTTGTTAGCAACATTAGCAGACAATGCCCCCGCTACTTATCAAAGTGATGTGGATGCATTAATCGAATATTTCGACCAGTTTGACTTTGACAATGCCCAGAGTACTCTTATTGCATTAATAGAGCTGCTCAATCAGGCAGCAAATTTGGAAACACACTGATGGACTTAATAACCGAACGCCCACGAATTCTTATTGTTGATGATGAACCCGCCAACCTTAAAGTCATGCGCGAAGTATTAGGGAATCAATATCGCCTCTCTTTTGCTAAATCGGGTGATGCCGCGCTCGCGTTAGTTGAAAAAGAGCCACCCAAACTCATTCTACTCGATATTATGATGCCAAATATGAGTGGTTTTGAAGTATGTCAGCTGCTTAAACAAAACCCTGCTACTGAGCATATTCCAGTCATTTTTGTGACTGCACTTGCGGATGAAAGTGATGAGTTTAAAGGTTTTGAAATTGGCGCGGTAGATTACATAACCAAGCCTATTAGTCCTGCAATCGTAAGAGCGCGTGTTAAAACTCATTTATCCCTAGTTCAGGCTGAGCAGCTAAAGTTGGCTCACGTTGATTTAGTCCATCGTTTAGGGTGCGCTGCCGAGTATAAAGACACCGATACTGGCGAGCATATTGTGCGCATGAGTAAATACAGTAAAATTTTAGCACTAGCCTATGGAATGACTGAACAACATGCTGAGCTTCTCAAACAAGCAGCACCGATGCATGACATTGGTAAAATCGGCATTCCCGATGCAATCTTGCTTAAACCAGGGAAATTAACAGCCGAAGAATTTGAACACATGAAACAGCATGCCAAAATCGGCGCTAAAATTTTAGCAAACTCGTCATCGCCGTTATTGCAGCTCGCCTATATACTTGCGATGGAGCATCATGAAAAATGGGATGGATCAGGTTATCCAAACGGTCTTAAAGGTGAGGAAATTTCGATTGAAGGACGTATTGTGGCAATCGCCGATGTATTCGATGCACTTACCTCTAAACGTCCCTATAAGCAAGCTTGGAGCGTTGATGAAGCCATAAGTCATATGCGCGAGCAAGCTGGTAAACACTTTGATCCTCAGCTTATCGCACTATTTGAAGGCCAGCTAGATGCTGTTTTAGCAGTGTACTCTGCCTACCAAAGCTAACCATATGCTAGATGTTGGCCGAGATATATGCATAGTCATGAGAGGTGATTTCATGACTATTACCACTTAAATCCTGAAAATAAACAGAGTATGTAACTTTGTGATCAGCAACCACGGTTTTAATATTTAAGTCAGCCAAATGCTTAAGCCAAGCGATAAACTGCTCTCCAGATGCGCCAAATGCAATCCCTTTACTACTGCCCTCTCGCTCAAATAACGCTAAGCGAATAGTTGCCGCAGGATCTTCTAGTGTTAAAGGCCCAGTACCCTCATCCCAAAAAGCAAGCTCTGGCACAATATTAAATCCAAGGACTGTTTTGTACCACGTGACGGCTTGCGCAAGGTTAGTCACATTTAAATGGCAATGATCGACACCAGATAAAGTAGGCATTGCCATTAGCCAATCTCCGACTTAAGTTGTTCAATAAATACCTGCATATATTCAGTACGACGCACCGCTTCTGCTTTTGCTGAAGGTGTATTCATACTCTGTGCAATATGTAATAGCTTGATGAAGAAGTGATCTAATGTATACAAGCTGTCATCCGGGCTGCGGTGGGCGCAAAATGGATCGTCAGGGTGATATAAATTGCGTCCGATTGAGCCCCCTACTTTCATACAGCGGCTGACACCAATTGCTCCTAAAGCATCCATACGATCAGCATCTTGAACGATTTGTGCTTCCACACTTTCAATTGCAATGTTAGCACTAAAACTATGGGCTACAATAGCATGATGAATGGCATCAAAATATTGCGCGTCGTACCCTATTGACGCTAAAAATGAAATTGCTTTATCTGCGGCCATTGTTGAAGCTTTAGCGCGATCCGGGTGGTTTTTAGCCACTGCAACACAGTCATGCAACCATGCTGCGGGTAACACCACGTCCATCGAAGCATCTTCAGCAAAGCAGAGCTGTTTTGCAACACGCACGACTCGTTCAATATGGGTAATATCGTGGGCGACATCAGCACTCACTAACGACAAAATAAAAGCACGGCAATGATTTTCTAGCTGTTGCAACGGCTCAGATAATACTAAAACGGGCAAACGTTGTTCCATAAATCCTGTAATTTCAAATTAATGCATTGAATTACTGTTACTTTACCGCGGTTATAGGCTGTTGTGCAAAACATTCATTGTATGTTCGAGCCTGCTTCACTAAAATACGCTCTTAATTTATCCGTAATGAGAAGCCTAATGTCATCTGTCGTATACCTAGAAGCTGGTCGTGAAAAATCACTAAAAAGAAAACACCCATGGTTGTTTTCAAAAGCCATCAAAAAAATAAAAGGTAAGCCAGGTTTAGGTGACACAGTGACCATTCACGATAGTAATGGTAAATTTTTAGCTACAGCGGCTTACAGTCCGCACTCACAGATCCGCGCGCGTGTTTGGAGCTTTGATGAAACAGAAATCATCGACCAAGCTTTTTTTGAACGTCGCTTACGTCGTGCCTTTGCGGCACGCGAGCAAGTAATTACTGAAGGTGGCTTAACGGGATTTCGGTTATGTGCCGCCGAGTCTGATTTTTTACCAGGTGTAACCATTGATAAATTTGACAACTTTTTAGTGTGTCAGTTATTAAGTGCCGGTGCTGAGCGCCATAAAGGTGAAATAGTTGGCGCTTTAATCGCTATTTTCCCAGGCTGTAACGTGTATGAGCGCTCTGATGTCGATGTGCGCACCAAAGAAGGCTTAGAGCCGACTATGGGCGTGTTATGGGGTAATAAGCCTGAGCAGCCAGTATTAATTGAAGAAAATGGTTTTAAAATTGAAGTAGACATTCTCGAAGGTCATAAAACCGGTTTCTACCTTGATCAACGTGATAGCCGTGCTGCATTAGAGCGTTTTTCAAAAGATAAAAGAGTACTTAACTGTTTTAGCTACACTGGTACCTTTTCATTGTATGCGCTGCGTGGCGGCTGCGAGCATGTTACTAACGTTGACGTATCGCAACCCGCGCTTGATACCGCAAAACGTAATGTCGAGCACAATAATCTTGATTTAGATAAAGTTGACTTCATAAAACAAGATGTATTTAAATTACTACGCCAATACCGTGAAGATGGGGTGTTATTCGATACTATCGTTATGGACCCACCTAAATTTGCTGATAACAAAGCACAACTAACGGGTGCGTGTCGTGGCTATAAAGATATCAATATGATTGCCATGCAAATTCTTAAACCAGGTGGTACGTTGCTTACGTTCTCATGTTCAGGTTTAATGGAGCAAAATTTATTTCAAAAAGTGGTTGCTGATGCAGCCCTTGATGCTGGTAAGGATTTGTTGATCATGGAGCGTTTAAACCAAGCTGCTGATCATCCAATCGCAGGCAGTTACCCTGAAGGTTTTTACCTAAAAGGCCTGATCTGTAAAGTTTACTAAACTGACTGCAACTAATTAACCTGAGTTCATCAGGTTAATTAAACTGCATTATTTCTAGCCCAGCGGTTACCGTGCCATCACTTTCTTTGCTGGCACGAACGACTTTTGCTGTTGCATCAAGTGGTGCAATGGCAGGGCTGGTCGAATCAATATTCACCTTCACAATGGTGCCCAGTTCAAGTAATTCATCCAACTGCAGTGACAACCCAGTTGCACTTAAATCGACACATACAGCATCAAAATGTTGATCAGCGACTGGCTCAAGTGTGGTTAATTTTGCCTGTGCATTTAATTGCATACGTCTAAAATTACGTTTATCTTCATTTAGCATAATAACTCCTAAACAACCGTATTGATTTTTTCTAATAACCCCACGACCGAAAAAGGCTTCACCACATAGGCATCGCAACCGGCATCAAAACCAGCTTGTTGTTCCTGTACGGATTCTAAGCCTGACACCATAACAACAGGAATATTACGAGTTTCAGGGGTGTTCTTCAACATTCGACACGTGTCGTAACCATCTAGGCCGGGCATACATACATCGAGTAAAATCGCATCCGGTGGATTTGCAATAGCCGACGATAAACAGCTCTTACCTGATTCAGCATAACTGAGCTCAAAATCCGCTGATAAAGCGACTTTGAGCATTTCAAAATTAAAGTACTCGTCATCTACAACTAGTAAACGCGGGTGTGTATTAGCGGATGAGCGCATGGTTAATATCAGTTCCTTCTCATCTAACAAATATTTCCTTCCAAGGTATTCGATGTTTACTAAATACCAAACTCAATCAATTTCTTTCAGAGCATTCAATACACGCTTAGCTGAAATCGGATACGGTGTCCCTAACGTTTGCGCAAACAAGGATACTCTAAGCTCTTGTTGCATCCAAAAAATATCCTGCAATTGTTGCGGAGCAGGCATTCCAGGCGGCACTTTTTTCAGCTGTTTTTGATACTCTTGAGCAACCTTTTCTAACTCAAGTACACATAATCTGTCACGATTTGGATCAACTGGCAACTTTTCTAAGCGTTTTTCTATTGCTTTTAAGTAACGAATTAAATCACTAAGTTTGTCTGCGCCATGATTTGAAACAAAGCCTTTGAATACCAAAGATCCCAGTTGGCTTTTTATATCTCCATGTGCAGTGATCATGGTTAAATCAACTCGCCCTTTCATTTTTTTATGTAACGCATGCGCAATACTCAACACTTGCTCAACTTGGGTTGCAATAGCAACAACCGCATCGCCGAGCTCACCGCGCACGTGCTCTTTTACTTGCTCAAACGCTTGTTCGGTGCGTACATCGCCTAATTTCACCAATAAACTGTCAACGCCTGCGGCAATACAGTCATCAATTAAATCAGCAACCTTACCAAACGGATTAAAATATAGACCTAATTTAGCCTTATTGGGTAAGTTTTGTTGCAAATATTTTATCGGCGAAGGTACATTCAGTAATACCAAACGGCGTAACCCCTGCTGATGGGCAGTTTGCGCTTTAACTTCGTTATCAAATAGCTCCACTGCCGCCGATGATTTTTTATCTACCAGCGCAGGATACGCTTTGATTTCATACTGGCCTTGTTTTTTCACATAGGATACCGGTAACTTGCCAAAATCCCATTGCAATAGGTCAGCTTTTTCAATGCCTTTATCTGCCACTTTAGACAGCGTTTGCGTCACTTTACCCTGCAATTGCGCTTTGAGTTTCGCTAAATCCATACCTCGGGCAAGTACATTATCTTTTTCATCACGAACTTCAAACTGCAGTCGTAAGTGAGTCGCAAGGGTGGTTAAATCCCAGGCCTCTGGATCAACTTTTACACCTGTCATACGTAATAAACGCGTACTGAGTGCCTCAATGAAGTTACCTTGCATAGGCTCGATTGCTGCAAGAACCGCATCTGCATAATTTGGCGCAGGCACAAAATTACGACGTAGTGATTTAGGTAAAGATTTAATTAAACCGGTGATCAACTCATGACGAAATGCAGGAATATGCCAGTCAAAGCCAGCTTCTTCTACTTGGTTTAGTAAGGCCACCGGAATTTGCACTGCAACCCCATCGACCGCTTGGCCTGGATCAAAATGATAGCTCAACGGCAACATTAAATTACCTTGTTGCCATACATCGGGGTAATCAAACTCAGTAACACTATCAGCACCGTGTTGCATTAAATCATCACGTGTCATTTGCAAGTAATGTTTATCCTGCTGCTTTTGCGTTTTATACCATTTATTAAATGCTGCACGACTGTTTATTTGAGCAGGAATTTTCTTATCGTAAAACTCATATAAGGTTTGCTCATCAACTAAAATATCACGACGGCGGCTTTTATTTTCTAGAGTTTGAATATCTTCAATCAGTTCGCGATTAAACTGCAAAAACCCTTCATTTTGACCTAAATCTTGCTCTACTAAGGCACTGCGAATAAACAACTGGCGGCTAACTTTCGGATCAATGTTACTGTACACACAGCGACGCTTTGACACTATGATCAGCCCGTATAGTACCTGCTGTTCGAAAGCGATCACTGCGCCGGGCTTTTTCTCCCAATGCGGCTCACTGTAACTGCGTTTTACTAAGTGTTGTGCTAATGGTTCAACCCAATCGATGTTAATTTTGGCATTAATACGTGCATATAATTTACTGGTTTCAACCAGCTCTGCCGACATCAACCATTTTGGGCTTTTCTTAAATAATCCAGAGCCTGGGAATACATGAAACTGACTGTTGCGAGCGCCTTTATATACTTGCTTTTCATCTTTAAAACCAATGTGACTGAGCATGCCACTCAATAGCGCTTGATGGATTTTATCGCCATCGGCAACATTGCTGGTCGCTTTCATGCCCATTTCATTGCACACAGTACTGAGCTGATAAACGATATCTTGCCACTCACGAATACGCATATAAGCGAGCATATCCTTTTGGCACAGCTTTCTGAATTGGCTGTTACTTAGCTCACTTTGCTGCTCTTCTAAGTAATTCCATAAATTTAAAAAGGCGATGAAATCTGAATCAGGATCGTCAAAACGGCCATGCTTTTCGTTTGCAGCAGCGCGTTTTTCTTGCGGGCGCTCGCGTGGATCTTGAATCGATAACGCCGCCACAATAATAATCACTTCACGCAGCGCACCCAGCTTTTGTGCTGTTAGTACCATTTTAGCTAAACGCGGGTCAACCGGTAAGCGGCTCAGTTCAATACCCGATTTAGTAAGCTGTGTATTGCTATTGTGACGACTAGGTTTTACCGCTTCAAGTTCCTCTAGTAACGTTAAGCCATCGTTGATATTACGGCTATCTGGTGCTTGTACAAATGGGAACTCGGCCATATCGCCCAACCCTAAGCCAAGCATTTTTAAAATAACTGAGGCTAAATTAGTACGTAGTATTTCTGGATCAGTAAACTCTGGGCGCGAATTAAAATCATCTTCAGCATATAAACGAATACAAATACCCGCTTCCACACGGCCACAGCGGCCTTTTCGCTGATTGGCACTGGCTTGTGATATTGGCTCAATCGGTAAACGCTGCACTTTAGTACGATAACTATAACGGCTAATGCGCGCGGTACCAGGATCAATAACGTATCGAATACCCGGCACAGTAAGTGAGGTTTCAGCAACGTTGGTCGATAAAATAATATGACGACGACTATGGGGAGCAAAAATACGGTTTTGTTCTGCGTTAGAAAGGCGCGAATACAAAGGTAAAACATCCGCTCCTTTTAAATTACGTTTACTAAGGGCATCAGCAGTATCGCGTATTTCCCGTTCACCATTTAAGAAGATTAAAATATCGCCTGGGCCTTCTTGGCACAGCTCATCAACGGCATCAAAAATACCTTGCAGCTGGTCGCCTTCAGCCTCCATATCATTTTTATCAATTTCAACCAAAGGACGATAACGCACATCCACCGGAAATGTTCGTCCTGACACTTCAATAATCGGTGCATCATTAAAATGCTTTGAGAATCGCTCTGGATCAATGGTCGCAGAGGTAATAATTATTTTTAAATCAGGACGCTTTGGTAATAGGTTTTTCAAATAACCTAAAATAAAATCAATGTTTAAACTACGTTCATGAGCTTCATCAATAATAATGGTGTCATACTGGTTTAAAAATCGGTCTTGTTGAATTTCCGCCAGTAAAATACCGTCAGTCATCAACTTTATATAGCTGTTATTTGATACTTGATCGCTAAAACGAATTTTAAAACCCACTTGCTGGCCAAGTTCACATTGCATTTCATGAGCAATCCGATCCGCGACACTGCGCGCAGCCAAACGTCTTGGTTGGGTGTGACCGATATAACCATCAACGCCACGGCCAAGTTCTAAACACATTTTAGGAATTTGCGTGGTTTTACCTGAGCCGGTTTCACCCGCGATAATAACCACTTGGTTATTGGCGATAGCCTCTTTAATGTCGTCTTTTTTCTGACTGACGGGGAGCTGCTCAGGGTAAGTTACTTTAGGTAACTGAGCTAAGCGCACCTCTCGCAATTGTTGGCTACGTGCTATATCCGCAGTGATTTTTTCAATCACGGCTGCTTGTTTTGTTTCATCGGTTATTTTTTTTATGCCGTGAAGGCGTTTTTTAAAGATGAATTGATCTTTTCTTAAACACGTTTTTAGTTCACCAAACAATTGACCTAGGTTAACCACCCGCGACTACCTTATAAAATTTGAGTAAAGACGAGCGATTGTAGCAAACTTCGCCGCAGGGGTTAACTTTGCTGCGATATAAAATGTAATAACCAAAGCTTAAAACAATAAAAAAGGCGCTAATTAAGCGCCTTTCATGTTCTTTGGGCAGAACAATTGCTGTGTTTTATTTATAGCGCAGCGAAAACTTCATCTGTTTTGGCAGCGCAAATAAAATCATTTTTGTGTAAGCCTTTAATTGAATGGCTCCACCACGTTACCGTTACTTTGCCCCACTCTGTTAGCAAGCCCGGGTGATGGCCTTCATCTTCAGCCATATCACCTACTTTATTAGTAAAAGCGATGGCTTGTTTAAAGTTTTTAAATTTATAAACACGCTCTAATTGCATAATACCGTCGCGTACTTCAGGCACCCAATCTGGGATCATTTTAATTAATTCAGCTAACTCGGTATCTGATACTTGTGGAGCGTCTACGTGACAGGCTTCACATTTTTGTGCGCTTAATGATGACATCTTAAATCCTTAACTTGCTAATTTTTCTTTAGGAGGAAATTTTGGGTCATGTAACCCTAATTCTTTTGCTTGCGCAACTAACGCCATAATATCCAGTTGTGAAATATCAAATAAATCATGGATAGAATTAATGGTGTAGTACAAAGGCTGCATAATATCAATTCGGTACGGCGTGCGTAATACATCCAATACATTCATCGGGTTGATCTCGGGCTTATCTGAATACACGTATTGTGTTTCACCTGGACTTGATAAAATACCGCCACCATAAATACGTAGACCATCATCTGTTTGCATTAGGCCAAACTCAACCGTAAACCAATACATACGGGCAAGGTAAACCCGATCTTTTTTCTCGGCAGCGTAACCTAACTGGCCATATTTATGCGTAAACTTGGCAAAATCAGGATTAGTAAGCATTGCACAATGACCAAATATTTCATGAAAAATATCAGGTTCTTGCAGGTAATCAAACTCTTCACGGCTGCGAATAAAGGTTGCGACTGGAAATTGCTTATTTGCTAATAAACGAAAGAATTCATCAAAGTCGATTAAAGCTGGCACAGGCGTAACTTGCCAGCCGGTAGTCGCTAGTAATACTTCATTAAGCTCACTTAACTGCGGAATACGGTCATGAGGCAGGTTTATTTTTTCAAGCCCTTCCATGTATTCATTGCAAGCTTTGCCTGCAATACATTTTAGTTGGCGTGCGACTAGTTCTGACCATATTTTATTTTCTGCTTCGCTCCAATGGATAACGCCATTTTCATCTGGTGTCTTGGAGGTGTATTTACTTGCTTTAGCCATAATAACCTTCTTAGTGTTAAACCGATATCGGTGTCAACCTGTTAAGGAGATACTAAGCAAATGTAAGGCAAAGTTTAATAGCTGAGACAACATCAGCTATTAGCACCAAACCGCCTTTTGTACACCAAACATTACACTTTAAGATCAAAAAGTTTACAGTGCTATTTTTAAAGGGCTAGAAGCAACACAAACCGTAAATATAAAATTACAGACTATGCAATAAAAGTAAAAGCGCGGTTAAGGTCGTTAATTATATCGTTAACATCTTCAAGGCCAACAGATAGTCTGATCAGACCATCGCTAATACCCGCAGCTGCTCTTTCTTCGGGTGAATACGGTGAATGAGTCATCGATGCCGGATGTTGAATGAGTGTTTCGGCGTCTCCTAAACTCACGGCGAGTGTGCACAATTGGGTATTATTAATAAACTGCTCGCCATCTTTTAGGCTGCCTTTTAATTCAAAGGCAATAACGCCACCAGAGGCTTTCATTTGCTTACCGATAAACTTAAACCCTGGGTGAGATGCAAGTCCGGGGTAATAAACGGTATTAACTTGGGGATGCTGCTCTAAAAATTCAGCAATAATTTGCGCACTTTCACAATGACGCTGCATTCGTATCGCTAAGGTTTTTAAACCACGATTAATAAGCCATGCATCGTGTGGACTAATTGTTGCACCAATATCTTTAAGTACGGTCATTTTAATTAATGTAATGTGCTCTTGACTGCCACACACCAAACCTGCCACAACATCACCGTGACCATTTAAATATTTAGTAGCACTGTGAACAATTAAATCAATGCCATAATCAATTGGCTTTTGCAGTAACGGCGTGAGAAAGGTGTTATCTATTACACTGATCAAATTGTGTTGTTTTGCCACTTGTCCTATTAACTCTAAATCAATTACCGCCATAGTTGGATTAACTGGGGTTTCGGCAAAAATCATTTTTGAATTCAGTTTAATTGCATCGCGTAATTGCTGCTCATCGGTCATATCTACAAACGTCACTTCAATCCCCCAACGCGGCAACATATGTGCGAAGAAAGCAAACGTACAGCCATACAAAGCGCTTGATGCGACTAAGTGATCGCCTTGCGATAAAAAACTTAATACCGATGCAGAAACCGCGCCCATTCCTGTGGCTGTTGCTGCAGCGGCTTCGCAACTTTCAAGTTGTGCGACTTTTTGTTCAAGCTCTGTCGTCGTCGGGTTACCTAAACGGGTATAAATATAGCCCGGTTCTTCACCAGCAAAACGTGCTGCACCTTGCGCGGCACTAGTAAAATGAAACGTAGAAGTTTGGTATAAAGGAGCAGTAAGTGCACCATGCGGATCATTGGCTTTTTCTGGTCCATGGATACATTGGCTGTCGATGTGGAGTTTGTTCATTGTCTGATCTTTTTTGATTATTATTGATCCCATAATCAAAACGTATCGCAGGATAAAGCACAAGCATGCCAGATGCTCAGATGGCTATAAATTGGGATGTAGTTAGTACAGTGGCAGTTCACCACTGTACAGATTTATTGTCAGCTCGTTTCTTTCGTGCCAGCTCCTGACGGCGAAGCTTTGCGGCTCATAATTTTGCTGGCAATCAATTGCGCAGTACCTTTAAGCAAGCTGCGCTTATGCTCAAGTCGTGGTAAAGGACGGCTTAGTTCCATCGCTTTATAACCAATGCGTGCGGTAAATATACCCGCGCTTAAGCCTTGTGCTGCACGTCCTGATAATTTACCTAGTAATTCAGCACTGAGCGCTGTAGCAGCTAAATCCGATACTAACTCAGCACTGCCAACAAACATCACTTGCTTGATCAACATACGATAGAGCTTGATCCGGCTAGCATAACCAAATCCGATACCGTAAATCTTACCTATTTGCTCAATCAGTTTTGTGCCCCGCCAAAGCACAGCCATCATATCCACCAGCGCTAATGGACTTAATGCCACTAACAAGCCTGATTCAGTGGCAAAACGGTTGATCAGCTTTTTAGCTTGAGTATCTTGTTTCACTAACAAACTATCGGCGTACAAGGTCATGATCTCTTTATCGCTATGATGGCTATCAATGCTTGCTTTAAACTCATCAAACCCAGTTAACTGCTGATGTTTATTGAGTTTTTCAAGCCAAGGTAGTGCCCCACCAACCTGTTCGCTATTGAGCAAACGATCCGCTTCATGACGATGTAATTGATTGCGCTTTAAGCTGCGCAACATTCTATACTCACGCCATAAGAGCTTGCCTAACAACAACACGCCACTGAGCACTGCAATTAAATATACGCTGCCTAAGATGATGGATTGCTGAAATGTCACAACCATAGAAAATATAAATTCAGCTAACACTAAAGTTATAAAGCTAATCGCAAACACCCCTTTCAGAGTTTGCCATTTTGACTTTTTATAAACAGGGGTTAAATCAATCTCTTCATCTTGGGGCTCATCGATAACGTGCTCATATTCATACTCCCCTTGATCGATCACTTTAGCTGGGGTCAAGGTAAGTTCATTGTCTATTGGCTGTTCACTAGTATCAATACGTCTGCCGGCTTGAAAGCCTGAAGCGGTCTTGCTCATGTTAGTTTGTCTCCTAAAAGGTACTGCATGACATGATCTAAACGAATGTGTTTTAGTTGCTTGTCTGGACTTGGCATTGGTGCAAACGATAAAAACTCAAAACCATGGCTTGGCCACTCATCTTTATTGAGCATGCGCATTGGTGGCTGCGGTGGTAAGTAGGTCAACCATTGCGACTCTGATAACGGCTTACCATAAATACAATTGAGGGTTTTACCTTGCTCAACCACTTGTTTTGGCATGGTTGCCGTAATAGATGACATCGCCATAGTTTCTATTTTAACGCCATCAAATTTTAAGTGATTACTTTGCTCGTGCACTAATGAGTCCAACAACAGCGCTAAATCTTTATGGTGTGCACTACTAATATGATCTGACTTATTCGCAGCAAACAATAGTTTATCTATATTGGGTTTAAACAAGCGTTTCAAAAAGCCAGTTTCGCCATAGTTAAAATGCGCGAGTAATTGTTTGATCACATCCCCTTGCTCTTGCAGCGTCTCAGGCCCTTCATTGAGCGCACTGAGCACATCAACAAGCACTATTTGCCGATCAAAGTTGCGAAAGTGTTGTGTATAAAATGGCTTAACCACTTCTTTCACATAAGCATTAAAGCGCTTTTGCAAGTGCGCCAAGTTAGACCCTGCAACCATCTCATCATTAGCCTGCGCAACTGGGAAAAACAGTAATAACGGTGCACCTTGTAATTCACCTGGCATCAGCATGCGTCCAGGTTGTAGCATCGCCAATTTAGTGTCTTTTTTAAGACTCACTAACAGTGTTTGATAGTGCGTAGCAATCGCGCTTAGCGCACTTTCATCTACTGGTGCTGTTAAATCAAGCTCGCTCAGTGCAGTTAAAAATGCTTGTGCCTTTTCAACCCGAGGAGAGCGCTGTAACAGTGCATATTGCTGCTCACTCCATTGTTGATAGCTTTGCTCTAGCATGGGTAAATCAAGCAGCCACTCACCGGGGTAATCAATAATGTCTAAATACAAGGTTGATTGCGGTGCAAAGTGACCACGTAAGCCTGCGTCACTCCGGTATTTAATTGCTAGACGTAAAGTATTTATGCGCTCGGTTGATGCAGGCCAGTGTGGTTGCCCTTCAAGCGGCAATAAAGCACTCAGGGCTTTAGGGTAATCAAATGTAGGAATGGTCAGCGCTTGTTGCGGCACTATTTTTGTGGCGATATGGCGCTGTTGCTGCATAACATCAAAAAACGGTAAGTTTTTGTCTGTTGCTTGGCTGGTTAAATGCTTTACTAAAGCGGTAATAAAAGCGGTTTTACCACTGCCACTGAGGCCAGTTACCGCTAATTTTACGTGTTGATCTAAACTACGGTGAACAGCTTTTTCAGCCTTACCTTTGAGTTTATTAAAGGCATTTTTTGCAGATGAAGTGTTTATCATAATGAGCTAGCACTTCAGCGCCATTATTAGTTAGGTGGCTAAAGTGCTATTAAGTCCTTTACAGCTTATTGATTTCACGGCTAACCGTAAACTCGGTTGAAGTAACATAACGTTCCATATCTTGTAAACGTATATCAACACGTCCCAAACGGTCTTTTAAATCTTGTAAAGCACGACGTGGTGGCTCACCTTTTTGCCATACTTTAAATTTTACTTCAAGAGGATCTTCGTGTTTTGCCGCATCAGTTTTGCTTTGTGCATTGGCAGGTTTTTTATCTAAAATAAACCACGCTGCGATGTAAGCCACAACAAACAACGGGCCACCAGCTAGTAACACTGCCGTTACTACGATAATACGTACTAACCACAATTCCATATTGAAATAATCACTGAGCCCTGCACATACACCGGCTATTTTACCACGTGCTGGATCTCTTAGCAGTTCACGTTTAGCACTCATACCTTCCGCCTCCACTGCGGGGCCTCTTGATCAAGTAGTGCTTCTAAAGTTTCTACTCGGTCAGCCATTTTATCTGCTTTTTGAGCAAGCTCAAGTAACTGGCGGTGTTCGTGTTCGCTCAAGCCTTGGCTTACTTGCTTTTTACTTCGGTAATGTAAAATTAACCAAAGGGGTGCTACCACAACCATAAAAATGATAATTGGAGCAACAAACACTTCTGCATCAAACATAACCCTCTCCTACACATCCATTAATTTATCAAGCATAGGGGGATGACTCCCCCTTTATTTATTATCTTTATTTATCAGCAAGCTTCTTTTTAAGTGCTGCTAATTCATCATCGATTTTTTCGTTTTGCTGTAACTCAGCAATTTCATCAGCCAATGACTTTTTGCCTAAGTCGTACGATTCTACTTGTGATTCTAGTCCATCAATCTTAGTTTCGTAGCGCTCAAAGCGATTTAATGCATCTTCAACTTTAGAGCTGTCCAATGCTTTTTTCACTTCTAAACGCGACTCAGCTGAGCGTTGACGTAAAATAATCGCTTTTTGACGTGCTTTTGCATCCGCTAACTTGTCTTGTAGCGTACTTACTTCTTGTTGCAGCTTATCAATGTGAGATTCTATGTGACTGAGTTCATCTTCAACAGCAGCAACCGCTTGTGCTGACTTTTGCTTTTCAAGCAATGCAGCACGGGCTAGATCATCACGGTCTTTGCTCAATGCCAGCTCGGCTTTATCTTGCCATTGAGCGACTTGCTCTTTTAATGTATCGACACGACGTACTAATTCTTTTTTCTCTGCTAATGTTTTCGCAGAGGTTGAACGTACTTCAACTAATGTGTCTTCCATCTCTTGGATGATCAGACGTACCATTTTTTCAGGATCTTCTGCTTTATCTAAAATGGCATTGATATTAGAATTAACAATATCTGCAAAACGCGAAAAAATTCCCATAACATTTACCTCTGTAGTGTTTAACTTAATTGGTCTGCTGTTACTGTTACAATATGCTTGCCAACTTTATAAAACATAAAATACAGTAATATTTTCATAATGTTAAACTAAAAATACAAATTCCTTTAGTTCTCCCTAATTATGAAATACACTAACTGTTAGTAAAAATGACTAAGAGTTAGGGAATATGAGCCAATTTCGCCAACAAGATAATTTACTCGGCCAATCAGACAGCTTTTTAGCGGTACTTGATCAAGTTTCACAGCTGGCAAGTTTAGATAAACCAGTACTGATTATTGGTGAACGTGGCACAGGTAAAGAACTGATCGCCGCCCGTTTACACTTTTTATCAAAGCGCTGGGAGCAAAGCTACATTAAGCTCAACTGCGCGGCACTTAACGAAAACTTGCTTGAAAGCGAATTGTTTGGCCATGAAAGTGGTGCCTTTACCGGCGCAAGTAAACGCCACGAAGGACGCTTTGAACGTGCCAATGCCGGTACGCTATTTTTAGACGAACTAGCAAATACCTCTGCCATGGTGCAAGAAAAACTATTACGGGTAATTGAATACGGTGAATTTGAGCGAGTCGGTGGCAAACAAACCGTCAAGGTCGATACTCGCTTAGTCTGCGCAACCAATGAAGACCTTCCTTATTTAGCCGAGCAAGGTGAATTTAGAAGCGATTTACTCGACAGGCTCGCATTTGATGTAATCACTTTACCGCCACTGCGCGAACGTCAGGAAGACATCATGTTACTCGCTGAGCAATTTGCGATGAATATGGCCCGTGATTTGGACTGGCAACTATTCAGTGGTTTCACCCGCAGTGCTGTGGAAATACTGCAAGGGCATGATTGGCCAGGTAATATACGTGAACTTAAAAATGTCGTGGAACGAAGTTTATATCGCCATGGCAGTGAACATATTCCCGTTCACCAGATTATTTTAGACCCATTTGAAAGCCGCTTTAGACCCAAGCAACGAATTAAAAAACTCCCCACTAAAGCCGTAGAAGCAGCTCCTGTTGCAGTTGTCGCCAATGAACCGATAGTTGCAACAAGTACCCCGCAATTTCAGTTTCCATGTAGCTTAAAAGACCTCTCAAATGAATTTGAAATTGATTTAATAAAAAAAGCGCTTGAATATAGTCAATTTAATCAAAAGAAAACTGCAGAAGTACTTGGTTTAACGTATCATCAACTACGAGGCTATTTGAAAAAATACAACTTGTTAGATCAACAATAATAGTCAGAGGCTAAACGAGTGTATAAATTATTACTTGGTATCTTAACGGTATGCCTAACGGGTTGCTTAGATACCAAAGAAAAAACACTAGAAGAAAAGAATCAGGGCTTAGTTTATTGCGCTGAGGCTAACCCTGTGTCGTTCAATCCCCAAGTGACGACCACAGGTTCGACGATCGATATTATTGCAAATCAATTGTATGACCGTTTGATCAGTATCGATCCCGTGACCGCTGAATTTAAAAGTGAACTGGCCACTGACTGGAAAATAAGTAAAGACGGCAAGTCAGTTACCTTTACCTTGCGCAAAGGAGTGAAGTTTCATACTACTGCATACTTTACCCCAAGCAGAGAGTTTAACGCTGATGATGTAATCTTTACCTTTAGCCGTTTATTCGATGTGTATAATCCTTATCACTTTGTTGGGGATGCCAATTACCCTTATTTTCAAAGTGTCGGCATTGACCAGCTAATTCGGCAAATTGTTCGCGTGTCCGACTACCAAGTGCGCTTTGAATTATTTAATGCCGAAAGCAGCTTTTTAGCCAATATGGCAACTGATTTTGCAGTGGTTTTGTCTCGCGAATATGCCATGCAATTAAAACAGCGCGACCAAGTTAATCTTTTTGATCAATACCCTGTTGGTACTGGCCCCTATGTTTATAAAGAGTATCGTCGCGATCACTTAGTACGCTATTATCGTAATCCTGACTATTGGAAACACCATGTAGTGCTGGAGCAGTTGGTTTACGACATCACCCCAAATGGCACCACCCGAATTGCAAAAATGCTCACTAAAGAGTGCGATGTAACCGCACACCCAAGTAGCGCACAGTTAAGTATTTTAGCCCAACGCGACGACATTAACGTACAAAAAGAAACCAATCTTAATGTAGGTTATTGGGCGTTTAATACCGAGCGCCCACCATTTGACGATTTAAGAGTACGTCAAGCACTGGCCCATGCCATTGACGTTGAAAAAATCATGCAAGCAGTTTATTACGGCAACGGTATTCGTGCGCAATCGTTATTACCGCCAACATCATGGGCATATCAACCACAAGCTAAACTACCCGGATTTAACCCTGATCTAGCTAAAAAACTGCTGATTGAGGCTGGCCTTCCTAATGGCTTTGATATGACCATTTGGGCTATGCCAGTGAGCCGAATTTATAATCCTAACGCACGTAAAATGGCCGAGCTAATGCAAAGCGATTTACGAAAAATTGGTGTAAACGTCAGTATCGTTGAGTATGAGTGGAACACCTTTATTCAACGCATAGGTGAACACCGCCATGACAGCGTGTTATTAGGTTGGGCTGCAGATACACCGGATCCAGATAACTTTTTTAGCCCGCTACTCAGTTGTACCGCGGCATTTAGTGGTAAAAACCCTGCGAATTGGTGTGATCCTGAGTTTGACTTACTCTTGACACAAGCGCTTGATACCACCGATTTAGCCAAACGAAAAGCCTATTATCAACAAGCACAAGCGATGATAGTGCGTGAACTACCTTTATTACCACTTGCCCACGGTATGCGGTTTCAAGCAAGTAGTGCCGATGTAGAAGGTATTCCACTTGGCCCATTTGGCGCAATTTCCTTAGCCAACGCGAGGAAAAAATAATGGTGTTAAATTATATTTTACGTCGTTTAGGCTTACTGTTATTTATGATGTTTACCTTGAGTGTATTTACATTTTCACTCAGTTATTTATTTCCTGGCGATCCGCTTAGTAATTTAAGTGGTATCAGTAATACCAGTTTTTCACAAACCAGTGAACTACAAGAAAAATATCACTTTAACGATAATTATTTAATGCAATATTTTGCTTTTATTGCGCGTATTGTGCAAGGCGACTGGGGCGTGTCGTTCGCTTCGGGCGACAGCGTATTTACTCATATTATCGAGCTATTCCCAGCCACGTTAGAGCTGAGTATTTATGCGTTAATTATTTCTGTTGTGGTTGGCGTTCCGGCAGGTATCTTGGCGGCGGCCTATCATCGGCGCTGGCCAGATAAACTGGTTAACTCCACAACGTTAGTAGGCTACTCAATGCCGGTATTTTGGTTAGCTTTGCTGCTGATCATGGTGTTCTCATTACAACTAGGTTGGTTCCCGATGTCAGGGCGAATGGGCTTACTGTACGAGATCCCCTCCCAAACTGGCTTTATTTTGATTGATATTGTATTAGCAGACTTTCCTTATTCTGGTCTGGCTATGCTTGATGCTCTGCATCATTTAACCCTGCCGACCATTGTTCTGGCAATGTACCCAACCACTGTATTAGTGCGCTTTACACGAGAGTCAATGTTGCATGTGCTTGAGCAAAGTTTTATTAAAACTGCCCGAGCCAAAGGCTTAAACCGTGCCCAATTAATTATGCATCATGCCTTACGTAATGCCTTATTACCGGTTATAAAACAAATTGGTTTGCAGTTTAGTACCTTGATCACTCTGGCGATGATCACCGAGGTGATTTTTTCATGGCCAGGTGTTGGCCGTTGGTTAATTGATAGTATTTATCAACGAGACTACCCTGCTATTCAAGGTGGCTTATTAGCGGTATCGATGTTTGTAATTCTGGCGACTATTATTGCAGAATTAACCTATACCTTGTTCGACCCGCTGTCACGGAATCAAGCGCATGGCAAAGTTTAATTTATTTTCAGAAGAGTCAAACAAATCGCCATTAGCGCGATTTTGGCGCAAATTTAAATCCAATCATCCTGCCTTAGTGGGGTTATGGATTTTTATCGCCTTTGCTATTTTAGCTGCGGCTGCGCCACTGATTGCACCATATGGGGTAAACCAGCAACACAGTGATGCGTTACTTATTCCTCCATCGTGGCATGAAATGGGCGATGTACGTTTTATACTCGGTACCGACGACTTAGGGCGTGATGTACTCTCACGGCTTATGAATGGCGCAACCTATACCTTTGGCTTATCAGTCATTGCTGCGCTGATCACCACTATCATAGGTGTGTTAGTGGGCACATTTGCCGGCATTAGCCGAGGTATTCGCTCAAGCTTTTTAAATCATCTACTTGATATAACCTTATCGATACCGTCTTTATTATTAGCGATTATTATTATTGCGATATTAGGCCCAGGCCTGATGAATACCGTGTGGGCGATTATTTTAGCGCTTTTGCCACAATTTATTCATTCTGTGCGTAACCTCATCGTTACTGAGCTTAATAAAGATTACATTACTGCATTTAAACTTGATGGCGCATCGAATTGGCATATTCTCTCCAGAGGGATTTTTCCAAATATTTATGAGCATATTGTGGTTATTTTTACTATGGCATTATCAACCGCTATTTTAGATATTTCCGCTTTGGGCTTTTTAAAACTAGGGGCACAACCACCAACCACAGAGTGGGGTGCAATTTTAGCTGAAAACCTGGGTTTAATTTATTTAGCACCTTGGACCGTTGGCTTACCTGGGGTATTACTCTTTTTAGCGGTGCTGTCGACCAACTTAGTGGGCGACGGGCTACGCCAAGTGCTCAAAGCACGTAAGGCTGACTAAATGCAATTACTTGATATACGAAACTTAACCATAGAGCTGCGCACCTCTGATACTGTTATTCGCGCCGTAGATAGAGTGAACTTGAGCCTCAAAGAAGGTGAAGTACATGCGTTAGTGGGCGAATCTGGCTCAGGTAAAAGCTTAATTGCCAAAGCCATTGTGGGTGTATTAAATAAACGCTGGCACATTACCGCCGACCGAATGCATTGGCGCGGCGTAGATTTAATGCGTCTATCAAACGAACAACGACGTAAAATTGTTGGTAGTGACATCGCAATGATTTATCAAGATCCCAGTCGCTGTCTTGATCCAACCGCAAAAATATTTGAGCAAATAGCCGAAACGCTCCCAGAAATAGCAAACTCCGGGTTTTTCTTAAAGCGAAACCGCGAACGTAAAGACCGAGTTAAAGCGTTGATCCATAAAGTGGGCATTAAAGATCACGAAAAAGTACTATCGAGCTACCCTCACGAGCTCTCAGAAGGCGTTTGTCAAAAGGTCATGATTGCTATGGCCATTGCTCGTACACCTAAGTTACTGATTGCCGATGAACCAACCACCGCGCTGGAAAGTACCACCCGCGCGCAAGTATTTCGGTTATTAAAAAGTTTAAATCAACTTAAAAACATGTCAATTTTAATGATCTCCCATGAACTTGAAGAAATCATTAATTGGTCCCATGGTATGCATGTACTTTACTGCGGGCAAATGGTTGAAGCAGGTCCAACCCAGCGTATTTTTGCCCAGCCTCGCCACCCCTATACGCAAGCATTATTAAAAAGCTTACCGGATTATGAGCAAGGGCTTGCCCATAAAGAACCTTTTTATGCACTAAAAGGTACAATCCCAACCTTGCAGCATTTGCCTATAGGATGTCGCCTTGGTCCTCGCTGTCCGCAGGCACAAAAAGCTTGTGTAGTAACACCGCCTTTAACTAAACAACATGGTCATAGTTATGCGTGTCATTTTCCATTGATTAAGGTGATGAAATAATGCAACCTCTGTTAAAAGTGCAAGCCTTGTCAAAAAGCTTTAACCTGCGTGCTGGGTTATTTTCACGTAAGCGTTTTGAGGTATTAAAAAACATCTCGTTTTGTTTAGAGCAAGGTGAAACACTGGCTATTATTGGCGAAACTGGCTCTGGTAAAAGTACCCTAGCAAAATTACTCGCTGGAGCAGACAGCGCAGATGCTGGGCAAATCCTACTCGATGGCAACATCATCGAAAACAAAGGCGTTCGCGATCAGCAATGCCGCCATATTAGAATGATTTTTCAAGACTCCGAAGCCTCGCTAAACCCAGGTTTAACGATCGGCGATATGCTCGACGATTGCCTGCAATATAATACTTCTTTGGATAAAGTAACTCGCGCTGAAAAAATCACCGCAACACTGTCTAAAGTAGGTTTATTAAACGACCATCAGTATTACTACCCACATATGTTTAGTGGCGGTCAGCTGCAACGTGTCGCTCTAGCACGTGCATTAATACTCGACCCTAAGGTTGTGGTACTTGATGAAGCATTATCGTCTCTGGACCCTTCTGTACGTGCACAAACCGTCAACCTGCTACTCAAGCTTCAACAGGACACGGGTCTCAGTTATATCTTGATCACTCACCACTTAAGTTTAGTACGCCACATCAGCGATCAACTTGTAGTACTCGATCACGGTGAAATTGTTGAATACGGTAGAACCGAGGATGTATTCCAAAAGCCAAAATCAAAAGTCACTCAGAAGTTGTTGAGTTGCTAAAAAAAGGTTCTAGGTTCTAGGAAAAGCCAGAGCAGTTAAGGGATATATATCTATCGCTGTTTGTGGTTAAAAAACGAAAGCCAATAGTAAAGCGGATTTATCAACCGCTTTATGCGAAATGAGAACATCGTATTTGGGATAGTGCTTACGTTTAACTCAGAAATAGTAGGTTCTGGAAAAATAGAACCTTAATCAACTCCAAACAGTCTGAAAAATCATCTATTTGTTGGCTTGGTTGGAAACAGGTTCTTGGTGATTACTAAAATAACGCCGAACACTTCCGCTAATGTACCACCCATATATAAATTTAACGACCATTCATCAAAAGCCAGCCAACCAAATCCTACGCAAAAAAATATAATATTCATCACGATAAGTTGGCCTATAAGTATTTTAATAAACCAATTGGCATAGGATTTTTTTAATTCTCTATCTGCTTTTGAATCTTCAACTTTCTCTGAAACTAAAGGATCTGTCGGGGTAGTTTTACTTTTATCTTGCAGGCTCGCTTTTATTAACGATGCTAAATTTCCCTTTTCTTGTACCGTCATTATAAAAGCCTCAATGCTTTTAATCTATGCTTAAGCGCTTCATGAGAAACCCCGAAATACATTGCTAAATTAAAATGATTTTTACCTGAACGCAATAATTTTTTTAAAATTGCTTCAGGCATTAATAAGTTAGCTGCGAACTGATTTGCAAATATTTCATCAGCATCAGTTCCGTTTGAAGCATTTGGGCCTCTTAAGTCAACATACTCATATTCAAGGCTTTCATCGTTAGACTCAATCCTGGAAACGTAATGACCTAATTCATGTGCGCAGGTAAATCGTTTTCGGTTACTGTGATCAGCATGATGTAAAGCGATGATCGGATCAGCACCAGCCTCTTTAATCAAGGCGCCGGAAACACTAGGTGGGAGTTCTGTATCCAAAACTTGTAATCCCATTTTTTTAGCTATCGAGACAGGATCAACAGGAAAGTCCTGATTAAGCCAAAGTGTTTCAAGTACTTTGTTAGCTTCAGTTTGTGGATTCAAGTTCATATAATTTCCTCAACTAGAAATTTCTGTTGTGTTTATACAGATAAAAGCAAAAAAACGTCAATTGCACTGATAATATATACAGTAGTTAATATTCAGTTTTTTACCAACATACATTTTAACACTATCACATAATTCTTAGTGTGTTTTTCTGCCATTCTAATATCAATAATAATTGTCACAACTGCTATTTAAAACTTCACAGGCGCAAAGGCTTTCGTTGCACGCTACCCAATTTTGTAAACTAAACTCGAACCTAGCACCTTTAACCTAGTACCTTTAGCCTTTAACCTTTCACCTTTCACCTAGTACCTATATATTCTACCCACAAAAAAAGCGCCATTAGGCGCTTTTTTAGGTTTGCTTAATTAACTATTACTCTGTGGCGGCTTGCGCTTTAGGTAAGTTTAATTCTGCATTTGCTTTTAAAGCTTCAATGAATACCATGTAGTTTTTGTTAACTTGGGTCATAGTAATATTTTGCTTAAGTTGCGCTTCAATTTCACCTTCAACAGTGGCGTTAGTCACGGCTTTTAAGGCTACAATTGCGGCATCACCGTTATTTAATTCAACTTTTTCAACTACTGGTGTGTCACCAGTTGGGTGTGCCATTTTAAAGGCATGTTGAACGATTGCAGGCGAAACAGTGTAAGCTTGACGAGTTAGTGCCGCTTCTTGACGAAGTTCTAAGCTTTGCTCAGTTACTAGGTCATTTAAGCTCTTGCCAGCTTCAATTTCAGCATATAGTGTTGTTGCTTTTTCTTTCGCAAGCTCTGATGCTTTATCACTAACTAAACGTGCTTTAATTTGCTCTGATACATCAGCAAGTGCTTTTGTTGCAGCTGGTACATGCTCTTTAACACGCACTAACACAACATGCTCATCGCCCACTTCGATAACTTCAGAGTTCATTTTATCTTCAAGCACATCTGGTGAGAATATTGCAGCTAATACCGCTGGTGTATTAAGCGGCGCAGGTAGAGAATTACGGTCAACTAATGCTGTTGTTTGTACTTCAACACCGGCAACTTCTGCAGCATCAACTAAGGTATCTGAAATTTCAAATGCAATAGCGCCCATTTCTGTTTGCTTTTCATAGAATGCATTTACTTTTTCAGTACGCTCAAGATCAGCACGTAAATCAGCTTTAACAGTGTCATACGCTTTTACTTGTTGGCTCTGAATATCAGTTAACTGAATAATATGGTAACCAAACTCAGATTGTACAACGTCTGAAAAATCCCCTTTATTTGCTAATGCGAATGCCGCATCTTCAAAAGCAGGATCCATCATGTCACGTTCGATCCAATCTAAGTCACCACCCATTTCAGCACTAACAGTATCATCAGATGATGATTCTGCTAATGCCGCAAAATCACCGCCTTGTTGTAATTGTGCTAACAAGTCTTCTGCTTTGGCTTTTGCTGCATCATCGTCTTCACTGTTATCAATTAAGATATGCGATACACGGCGTTTTTCAGGTTCGACGTATTGTGCTTTGTTTTGATCATAATATGCTTTAACGTCTGCTTCGCTAACATGAGTTTCAAGTGTTAAGTTAGCTGCATTTAAATCAATGTAGTTTACTGATACTTGCTCTGGCGCTAAAAACTGCGACATATTTAGATCATAGTAATCGGCAATTTCTTGCTCTGTTACTGTCACGTTTTGCTGTAAAGACTCTTTGCTGATCACGACATAGTCAATACTGCGCGTTTGCTGTTGTAGCGCAACGGCATTAGTCAGTTCGCTATTTAGAGCAAAATCGGTACCTGCAACCGCTGAAATTAGCTGGCTACGAGTCATTTCTTCACGTAAATATTCACGAAATGCGTCAGGTTGAAAGTTCATTTGACGGATAACTTGTAAGTAACGATCGTTGTTAAATTGCCCACCAATTTGGAAGTATGGCAATTCTAAAATCGCTTTACGAACACTGTCGTCACTAACACGTAAGCCAAGTTCGGCCGCTAGTTGAGTTTGCAATTCTTGTTGTACTAGACGGTCAACGACGCCTTGACGAATTTGTGCCATATAAGTTGGATCAGCAGCAATTTGTGCAAAGTATTCGCCAAATTGTTGCTCTAAACGTGCACGTTCGTTTTGGAACGCACGGCTAAACTCGGTTTGGCTTATTTTAACTCCATTTACTTCAGCTACGGGCTGCTCTGTGGTTTGACCTAAGTAACCACCGATCCCTGCTAAGGCAAAAGATAAAATCACCGCGCCTAAAATAATTTTAGCTACCGGTCCTTGTGAACCTTCTCTGATTTTCTCAAGCATTTATTTATCTCTATTCTATTCGAGGCAGAAATCGCCTTGCTTATGTAAAAAAAGCGTATCTTACCAGATACGCTTTTTTACTTGAAGCAGTTGGCGAGAAAGAACGTTAATTAAGCTGTAAAAGCGATTAACTTCTTACACTACCAAACTAACTCACTAAAGAGCAGTGATTAGCTGTTACATGCATCTTTAAGCGCTTTACCTGCTTTAAAAGCTGGGATAGTCGCTGCAGCGATTTGAATTGTTTCGCCAGTTTGTGGGTTACGGCCTGAACGTGCAGCACGTTCACGTACTGAGAAAGTACCGAAACCAACCAATGCTACTGAATCGCCATCTTTAAGAGCGCCAGAAACAGCCTCGATGAATGAATCAAGTGCACGACCCGCAGCCGCTTTAGAAATGTCAGCATCAGCTGCGATTTGATCGATTAATTGAGATTTATTCACAATATCATCCTCTTTCATTGTTATTATCAAGAGCGATTGTTTTTTAAACTAACATCACTATTTTGAAAATTTTAGAGCAAACTTTTTCATGCTCATACGATTGTAATTTTTCTTCAGCCTAGGCCACATAAGGCCTCGGCTTGAAAACCAGTGCTTAACTTATCATACCATCTAGATTTGAAAAGCCCTTTAAAGCACTTTTTTTCGCTTTTTTACTGGTTTTTTGATGTTTCGACTGAAAAACTCTCAACTGGGTGTACTAAAGCCAGTTTTAAAACCTCATCAATCCACGTAACTGGGTGAATATCAAGTCCTGCCAATACATTGTCAGGGATCTCTTTTAAGTCACGTTCGTTAATTTTTGGAATAATGACCGTTTTAATTCCACCGCGATGAGCGGCTAATAGTTTCTCTTTTAAGCCACCAATTGGTAATACTTCACCACGTAAGGTGATTTCGCCCGTCATCGCCACATCAGCACGTACCGGGTTACCTGTAAGACTTGATACCAAACCTGTTACCATCGCGGCGCCAGCACTTGGTCCATCTTTTGGAGTTGCCCCCTCAGGTACGTGAACGTGAATATCACGTTTTTCGTAAAAATCACTGTTAATACGAAATGCATCAGCGCGATTACGTACAACTGTCATAGCTGCTTGAATCGACTCTTGCATTACATCGCCTAGTGACCCGGTGTAGCTTAGTTTACCTTTGCCTGGTACTGCGGCACATTCGATGGTCAGCAAATCACCGCCCACTTCAGTCCACGCTAAACCTGTAACTTGGCCAATGCGATCGCCGTCTTCAGCTTTACCATAATCATAGCGCTGCACACCTAAGAAATCTTCAAGGTTGTCAGCGTTAATAGTGACTGTTTTAGTGCCTTTTTCAAGCAAGATATTCTTCACCGCTTTACGGCATAACTTAGATATTTCGCGTTCTAAGTTACGTACGCCCGCTTCACGGGTGTAATAACGAATAATGCCGATGATTGCACTGTCTTCGATGATTAATTCGCCATCTTTTAAGCCATTGCGTTTAACTTGTTTAACAATTAAATGCTCTTTGGCAATATTCAGCTTTTCATCTTCGGTATAACCCGATAACCGGATCACTTCCATCCGATCCAATAACGGACCAGGAATGTTAAAGCTGTTTGATGTAGCAACAAACATTACGTCAGATAAGTCATAATCGACTTCTAAGTAATGATCCGCAAAATGGCTATTTTGCTCAGGATCAAGTACTTCAAGCAGTGCCGATGCAGGATCGCCACGCATATCTGATGACATTTTGTCGATTTCATCTAACAAGAATAATGGATTTTTAACGCCCACTTTACTCATGTTTTGAATCAACTTACCTGGCATTGAACCTATGTAAGTACGACGGTGACCACGAATTTCTGCTTCATCACGAACACCACCTAGTGCCATACGAATATACTTACGCCCTGTCGAGCGAGCAATCGATTGACCTAATGACGTTTTACCAACACCTGGTGGACCCACAAGGCACAAAATTGGTCCTTTGAGTTTATTGGTACGCTGTTGCACGGCGAGATATTCAATGATGCGTTCTTTGACTTTATCAAGACCATGATGGTCGCTGTCTAAAATCTTTTGTGCGCCCGCTAAGTCTTTTTTCACTTTCGAACGTTTTTTCCATGGCACATTAATTAATGTGTCTATGTATGAACGTACAACCGTGGCTTCTGCCGACATAGGCGACATCATTTTAAGCTTAGCAAGTTCAGAGTTCGCTTTTTCTTGTGCGTCATTGCTCATACCTGATTCTTCAATGCGCTTTTTCAGTGCTTCGAATTCATCTGGTACGTCGTCAAGCTCGCCTAATTCTTTTTGAATGGCTTTCATTTGCTCATTGAGGTAATACTCACGTTGCGACTTTTCCATCTGCTTTTTAACGCGGGTACGAATTTTTTTCTCAACTTGCAATAAGTCGATTTCACCTTCCATCAACGCCATTAAATATTCAAGACGTTCTGTAACATTGGTGATTTCGAGTACTTTTTGCTTTTCAGGCACTTTCAGCGGCATGTGCGCTGCCATAGTATCGGCAAGGCGCGGCGCTTCATCAATGCCACTGACCGAGGTTAACACCTCTGGTGGTATTTTTTTATTTAGCTTTACATAGCCTTCAAACTGACTGATGGCACTGCGAATAAATACATCTTGCTCTTGCTCATCGATTTCTTCTGAACCAATAAACTGCGCATTAGCAACAAAAAAGTCTTCATTATCAATAAAGCTTTCTAGTTTTGCTCGCTGTGTGCCTTCAACCAGTACTTTGACTGTGCCATCAGGAAGTTTAAGCAATTGTAATACCGTGGCTATGGTACCAACACGGTAAATATCATCTTGCTCAGGCTCATCCACGGTCGCGTCTTTTTGCGCAACAAGGAAAATTTGTTTGTCTTTATCCATTGCCGCTTCAAGGCATTTTATTGATTTTTCACGGCCTACAAAAAGCGGGATCACCATGTGCGGATATACCACGACATCGCGCAGTGCTAGCACCGGGATTTCGACTCGATCTGTTCTCTCAAGCGTCATTATTTTTCTCTTCGCTCTTCATTTATTTTAAAGATTACTCAAGTATATGGGGATAACCTAAGTAAAGTTCAACAATTTAACGCAACTGGATTAAATAAATTATAAAAAAAGGAGCACTAGGCTCCTTTTTATTATCAAAATGAGTAAATTTTACTCAGACGCTGCTTTATCTTGGCTAGCGCTTTGATAAATCAAAATAGGATCTGATTCACCTTTGATCACGGTTTCGTCAATCACTACTTTGCTGACGTTTTCCATTGAAGGAAGTTCGTACATAGTATCAAGTAACACCGCTTCAACGATTGAACGAAGACCACGGGCACCTGTTTTACGCTCCATCGCTTTATGAGCGATAGCACGCAGTGCGTCATCACGGAATTCAAGTTCAACGTCTTCCATACCAAATAATGCGCCGTACTGTTTCGTTAAGGCGTTTTTAGGCTCATTTAATATTTGCACTAAAGCCGACTCATCGAGTTCAGTTAACGTTGCCACAACAGGTAAACGACCGATGAATTCTGGGATCAAACCATATTTCACTAAATCTTCTGGCTCAACATCTTTAAATGTTTCACTTAAAGAACGGCTCGCCGCAGATTCTTTTACGTTAACCCCAAAACCGATACCGGTATTTTTATGGCTACGCTGCTCAATCACTTTATCAAGACCAGAGAATGCGCCACCACAGATGAATAAAATTTTAGAGGTGTCTACCTGTAAAAACTCTTGCTGTGGGTGTTTACGTCCGCCTTGTGGTGGCACAGATGCCACAGTACCTTCAATTAGTTTAAGCAGTGCTTGTTGCACGCCCTCACCAGATACATCACGAGTGATCGACGGGTTATCAGATTTACGTGAAATTTTGTCAATCTCATCAATGTAAACAATACCACGTTGCGCTTTTTCTACATCGTAATCACATTTTTGTAGCAACTTTTGAATGATGTTTTCAACATCTTCGCCCACATAACCAGCTTCAGTTAGTGTGGTTGCATCGGCCATTGTAAACGGCACATCTAATAAACGCGCTAACGTTTCAGCTAATAATGTTTTACCACTGCCGGTTGGGCCAATAAGTAAGATATTACTTTTGCCTAACTCAATATCCGTTTTACCGGTTTGATTACGCAAACGTTTGTAGTGATTGTAAACCGCTACTGACAGTACTTTTTTGGCGTGATCTTGACCAATAACATAATCATCTAAATGATTACGAATTTCTTTTGGTGCAGGCAGTTTATCAGAGGTATTGTGCTTTGGCGCAATGTCTTTGATCTCTTCCCTGATAATGTCGTTGCATAGCTCAACACATTCATCACAAATGTATACTGAAGGGCCAGCAATTAACTTACGAACTTCATGCTGGCTTTTGCCACAAAAAGAGCAGTATAACAATTTATTACTTTTGTCGCCGTCTGTAGGAGTGTCAGACATTCAGCTACCTCATCTTATTCGTTGGCTGCCAAACTACTTAGCAGCTATTTTAATACGCTTAACTATACCAAAAAATATTGGTTTTCACAGTGTAAACAGCTCAAGCTAGCACCGTTAGTTACCAGCTTGTATTTGTTACTTGCTGTCGCGACTAGTAAATACCGCATCAACTAAACCATAATCAACAGCTTGGCTGGCGCTCATGAAGTTATCACGGTCTGTATCTTTTGAAATCACATCTAATGGTTGGCCGGTATGCTCTGCCATTAAACGGTTTAGTTTATCTTTAATAGACAAAATTTCTTTGGCGTGTATTTCAAAATCAGATGCTTGACCTTGGAAACCGCCTAATGGTTGGTGGATCATCACGCGTGAATTAGGTAAACAATAACGTTTGCCTTTTGCACCAGCAGTCAATAAAAATGCTCCCATGCTCGCCGCTTGGCCAACACAAATAGTGCTTACATCTGGTTTAATGAAATTCATAGTGTCATAAATCGCCATACCCGCAGTCACTGAACCGCCTGGCGAATTAATATATAAAAAGATGTCTTTTTCTGGGTTTTCTGATTCTAAAAATAGCATTTGCGCTAAGATCAGATTAGCCATGTTGTCTTCAACTTGACCTGTTAAAAAAATGATTCGCTCTTTTAATAGTCTCGAATAAATATCATACGAGCGCTCGCCTTTCGCTGTTTGTTCAACAACCATAGGTACTAATGCATTGAGTGGATCTGTAATACCAGTGTTCATATTTATCTAATTCCTTATGCGCTTATACTTATCCTTATTATAAGGAAGCATAGTTATTTTTTGGCGAAATTGAAGGCCACAAACTAAAATGGCTCGGGCACACTGCATAATACAGAGTAACACGAGCCATTTAATCGTTAGCGAGGGCTTAAGTCAATGACTTATTAAGCACCTTGCTGTGGATTCATGATGTCATCAAATGCTTTTTCAACGTCAGTCACATTTGCTTTAGCTAAAATAGCTTCAACAGCTTGCTCTTCCATTGCTACATTACGCATTTGTTGCATAAGTTGATCATTTGCTTTGTAGTATTCTACAACTTCAGTTGGATCTTCGTATGCAGAAGCCACTGTTGCAATTAATGCTTCAACTTTTGAATCATCAACTTTGATCTCGTTCGCTTTAATTACTTCACCTAATAATAGGCCAGTCTTAACGCGTGTTACTGCTTGTTCATGGAACAACTCTGCTGGAAGCTCAGGCATGTTTTTAGCGTCGCCACCAAAACGTTGTGCAGCTTGTTGACGTAGTGCATCAATTTCTTGATCTACTAGGGCTTTAGGCACGTCGATTTCGTTGTTAGCTAAAAGACCTTTAATTGCTTGGTCTTTCACGTTAGCTTTAACCGCTTGGTCAAGTTCACGTGTCATGTTCTTTTTAACTTCTTCTTTAAGAGCGTCAACACCGCCTTCAGTTACACCAAACTTAGTTGCGAATTCTTCGCTAAGTTCAGGTAGCTCTTGCGCTTCAACTTTCTTCACTGTGATAGTGAATTGAGCTGCTTTGCCTTTAAGATTTTCAGCATGGTAATCTTCAGGGAAAGTTACGTCAGAAACAACTTCTTCGCCTGCTTTTTTACCTACGATGTTATCTTCAAAACCTGGGATCATACGACCTTGACCAAGTTCTAATGGGAAGTCTTCAGCTTTTCCGCCTTCGAATACTTCACCGTCGATAGTACCTACGAAATCAACCGTTACACGGTCTTTTTCGCCAGCAGCTACATCAACTTCAGCCCATGATGCATGTTGCTTACGAAGTGTTTCTAGCATGTTTGCTAAATCTTCGTCAGTTACAGTTGCTGCTGGTTTTTCTACAGTGATTTTATCTAAACCTTGAACTTCAACTTCAGGGTAAACTTCAAATGTTGCAGAAAATTCTAAATCTTTACCTGCTTCAAGTGCTTTAGGAGCAAATGTTGGTGCGCCAGCAGGGTTAATTTTTTCAGCTACGATAGCTTCATAAAAATTACGTTGCATTACTTCGCCAGCAACTTCCTGACGAACTGCGCCACCGTAACGTTTGTTGATTACAGACGTTGGTACTTTACCAGGACGGAAACCATCAATACGCTGGGTTTTAGACAGTTGTTGTAAGCGTTTTTTTACTTCGGTCTCAACGTTCTCTGCAGGAACGGTGATGGTCAGACGGCGCTCAAGGCCTTGAGTCGTCTCAACAGAAACTTGCATGATATACCTCAATCTTCAATTTTGGCGACTGTTCGCCTTCCTTACAAACACGGTAATCACTATGCGTTTTGGCACGTTTAAAGTCATTAAAGCGACTTATCAACCCCATCTTCACTATAAGATACCAATGCTGCTCTGCCCTTCGGGCACTATGTTAAACAATAGACGCGGCATTATAACCTAATATTTATGATAGTCGAGTCTAGGGGGCAATTATTTGGTCAGATAGCGGATTAAGCAAGCATAGCGGATAAAAAGTAGGCGTTTAAGTTAGCAAGTTAGCAAGTTAGCAAGTTAGCAAG
>NZ_JACJEW010000229.1:0-611 GCF_014164315.1 Pseudoalteromonas sp. SG44-1 | reverse complement strand
TCTGCATTAATGACGTTTAACGGGGTTTCATCGCCGTGAATAACCGGTTGAGATAGCAACACGTCTTTTAAGCGTTGATACAGAGGGGACAACAGGTCTGCGCAGCGCAACATCCAGCTCGACATAGTTTGTCTGCTCAACTCAATACCAATATCGCCTAACATGGTTTCTTGGCGATAAAGTGGTAAGCCAAACTGGTATTTACACATGATTATTTGGCTCAGCAAGCTGGGCGTTGCGATGCTTTTTGGAATGGCTGTTGCGGGCATAAGGGCGGTTTTTACCACACTTTCAATGCCTTCACGCTCACAGTGACGGCACGTATATTTAGGGCGAATGGTTTTGATTACTTTAATATGCGCTGGCACAAACTCGAGTGCTTCACTGCTGCTTTCACCCATTTTGTGAAGGGGGCTTTGACAGCAATCACACATTTTTTCATCCTCTTCGAGGTCAACAACGACCTCAACTCGGGGTAACTGAGCCGGCAGTGGCCGGCGTTTCGGTTTGGCTTTTTCTTTCTTTACTGAGGCCGATGTGGCCAATAGCGCTTTATCATGTTCATCGAGAATATCTTCTGCTTCATTGAATACTTCGCCTGCACCCGGCAT
>NZ_JACJEW010000228.1:0-632 GCF_014164315.1 Pseudoalteromonas sp. SG44-1 | reverse complement strand
ACTTGGAACTTTTTTAAAAGCCTCTTGGCTTTCTTTTGACTGCTTTGGGTGCTTAGAACGGCTTGTGATCCAGCTAAACCCACGCTTCTTGAGCAGTTTGTAAATATGATCGGTGTGATACCTTATGTTGAACTGGTCATAAATATACTGAGCAATATCTTCCCCCATTAATCTGCCTCCTTCTGAAGAACTTGCTGACTGTTTTATATAATCTGACAGTGTGTTTAGTTGTTGTGAGGTTAATTTAGCTGGACGACCTTTAATCGGTTTGTTGTTCAAGCCAGCAACACCATTGTTAAGGTAGTTTGAAACCCATTTATTGACACTGCCGCGCGCTGTATTTAGCCGCTTAGCAATATTCGTTCTGTTTTTCACCCTCAAAGAATAATGAAACAGCAAGCAGGCGTATGCGCTTTCTTGCATTAGGCTCTTTACGTGATAAAGCTAAAAGTTGCTTGGATTTTTCTAAGTTCAATTTAGTAAAAGTAGATAAGTATCAGTGTGCTAATTATACCAATCTGCATAAAGATTAAGTCAATTTTATCCAGTCTCTAGAGCATATGCTTTTAACCGTATCAGGAACAGAAATGAATTTATTCCACGCTTGCGAAACCTGTTCGACTATTTCTTCA
>NZ_JACJEW010000227.1:0-632 GCF_014164315.1 Pseudoalteromonas sp. SG44-1 | reverse complement strand
TCAACGCTTGAGGGACATTGGGTAGAGAGCGATGGTAAGCAGTTGGCTATTTCATGGTTTGGAGGGTGGTCAAATTTATTTACTGCTCTAAGCTTCTTGCTAATGGTATCTGCAGTTATGTTTTTTTTCGTTGATTTGGTTGTTATTGGTTTTGTGTGGGAGGATTATCGGTGGGTGCCATTTGCTATATATGCACCTATGTTTATTGTTGGTTTTTATATGCTGAAACACCGGGCAATATTAGCGCACCGAGATAATTTTTATTTTAATCGCCATACCGGGCTTGTAAAAACCCCTCATACTTTGTTTAGAAAACCGTTTTATTTACCTTACGAAGACATTGTTTGCTATGGTGCAAATGAGCGTAATGTCGGTTCAGCCCGCGGTGGTTCACGTGTGTTTGTATCTCTTATGGTGCCGTTAAAATACCCTAAACATTATCGCTTTACCAAGCCTACTTTTTATGTAGGTGGTTCAAATCGTCAATGGGATTCACTGGCATACGCCACAGCCATGACCTTTATGGATACATCAATCCCGCTTGGGACACACTTATATCAATCAATAGAGCACTACTTCAAAATAGATAAAGATATAACAGAAAAACACGGATTTCCTGAGGAGTTAAAACC
>NZ_JACJEW010000226.1:0-634 GCF_014164315.1 Pseudoalteromonas sp. SG44-1 | reverse complement strand
GTACCTCAACCGAGCCTACGGGCACCGTTGTTAGCATCAGTATCGTGGATGTCAATGGCGATAGTTATGGATTAAGTGCCACCGTCCTCGCTGATGGTTCATGGCAAGTAACAGCACCAAGCTTAACGGATGGCAGTTATACAGTAACCGCCAGTATTACCGATGCGGCAGGCAATACCGGCAGTGACACCGGCACTGGCAGTGTGGATACCTTAGATCCGTTGATCAGTATCAATAGCCTCGGTGCCATTAATGATGATACGCCGACACTCAGTGGCACCTCGTCAGAGCCAGCAGGAACTATTATAAATCTTGTTGTGACCGATAGTGTCGGGACCAGTACCACGCTTAGTGCAACGGTTAATACCAATGGTGAGTGGGCGGTCACCTCGCCAGTCCTCGGCGATGATGATTACACGGTGGTTGCGAGTGTCAGTGATGCAGCGGGCAACAGCAACAGTGCCACTGATACCTTTACACTTAACACCTTAGCGCCGAGTATTACCATCAACGCGATAGGTGAAACCAACGACACTACACCGACCATTAACGGCAGCAGTGATGCGCCAGATGGCAGTGTTGTCACTGTAGTGATAAATGATGGAATAAACCCCGCAGAGACAGTTCAAACCAC
>NZ_JACJEW010000225.1:0-634 GCF_014164315.1 Pseudoalteromonas sp. SG44-1 | reverse complement strand
GTACCTCAACCGAGCCTACGGGCACCGTTGTTAGCATCAGTATCGTGGATGTCAATGGCGATAGTTATGGATTAAGTGCCACCGTCCTCGCTGATGGTTCATGGCAAGTAACAGCACCAAGCTTACCGGATGGCAGTTATACAGTAACCGCCAGTATTACCGATGCGGCAGGCAATACCGGCAGTGACACCGGCACTGGCAGTGTGGATACCTTAGATCCGTTGATCAGTATCAATAGCCTCGGAGCCATTAATGATGATACGCCGACACTCAGTGGCACCTCGTCAGAGCCACAAGGGACAGTGATAACCCTCACCGTTACCGACAGCGGTGGAACGGTTACCGCACTCAGTGCAACGGTTAATGCCAGTGGTGAGTGGGCGGTCACCTCGCCAGTCCTCGGCGATGATGATTACACGGTAGTTGCGAGTGTCAGTGATGCAGCGGGCAACAGCAACAGTGCCACTGATACCTTTACACTTAACACCTTAGCGCCGAGTATTACCATTAACGCGATAGGTGAAACCAACGACACTACACCGACCATTAACGGCAGCAGTGATGCGCCAGATGGCAGTGTTGTCACTGTAGTGATAAATGATGGAATAAACCCCGCAGAGACAGTTCAAACCAC
>NZ_JACJEW010000224.1:0-648 GCF_014164315.1 Pseudoalteromonas sp. SG44-1 | reverse complement strand
TTAGCAGATAAAGGTTACTTCAGTCAGCCTGATATAAAAGACACTATCGATTTGGGTGCAGAGCCAATCATGCCCAAGACGGATACATCGTCCTCTGAAAAGAAAGGGATATTTAACCGCTCACTTTTCAAATACGATGCAAATAAAGATATTTACTTATGCCCCGCTGGTAATGAACTTCAAAATCGAATGCAGGTATTTGAGCAAGGTAAATACCTTGATGTTTACTTCAATCACATTGCTTGTCGAGATTGTAAAATAAGAAGTCAGTGCACTAACTCTAAAAAAGATCCTAGGCGAATAAGGCGGTGGGTGCATGAGATTCTGACAGAAGAAATGCTTCAAAAGCTAAAGAATCAACCTGAATTGATGCTTCATTGAAAGCAAACTGTTGAGCACCCCTTTGGCACAATTAAACTCTGGATGGGAGCTACCCACTTACTAACACGAGGTTTAAAAAGCGTGGGGACAGAAATAAGTCTTCATGTCCTAGCTTACAACTTCAGAAGGATGATAACAATTATGTGCGTATTCTCATGACTTTGATCACCGATTCTCATCAGCTTTGATCACTTGATTTATCATTTTGTAGAGCCGTTTTTAAATTAGCTTAACTGATCATCATCAGTCAATTTATTTAACTGTTTT
>NZ_JACJEW010000223.1:0-654 GCF_014164315.1 Pseudoalteromonas sp. SG44-1 | reverse complement strand
AATACTGCGCCACTGTTCAAGGCTACGTGTTTTTCTCATGGCTATCTCCTCATTGAAATTCGGAAATAGCTTAATCATTTTGACGAGTTACTGGCAGGTGCATTTTGCTAGACGCTTACCATTAACTCCCATAATTGTTATCATTCTTCTGAAGTTGTAAGCCAGAACATGAAGACTTATTTCTGTCCCCACGCTTTTTAAACCTCGTGTTAGTAAGTGGGTAGCTCCCATCCAGAGTTTAATTGTGCCAAAGGGGTGCTCAACAGTTTGCTTTCGATGAAGCATCAATTCAGGTTCATTCTTTAGCTTTTGAAGCATTTCTTCTGTCAGAACCTCATGCACCCACCGCCTTATTCGCCTAGGGTCTTTTTTAGAGTTAGTGCACTGACTTCTTATTTTACAATCTCGACAAGCAATGTGATTGAAGTAAACATCAAGGTATTTACCTTGCTCAAATACTTGCATTCGATTTTGAAGTTCATTTCCAGCGGGGCATAAGTAAATGTCTTTATTTGCATCGTATTTGAAGAGTGAGCGGTTAAATATCCCTTTCTTTTCAGAGGACGATGTATCCGTCTTGGGCATGATTGGCTCTGCACCCAAATCGATAGTGTCTTTTATATCAGGCTGACTGAAGTAACCTTTATCTGCTAA
>NZ_JACJEW010000222.1:0-659 GCF_014164315.1 Pseudoalteromonas sp. SG44-1 | reverse complement strand
TAAATATTCTTTTATCGGGCAGCTTAATCGCCTGAGAATAGAGTGTGTTTAATTTTGAGAGGTTTTTGTATCTCTTGCTCTTTAAAAATTTGGAAAAGCTGATAATAAAATTCGTATGAATAACATTGTTATTTATACAGAGTTTTCAAAAGTAAAAAAGAATGATAGCAGTATCATTCAGTGCCATTTAGTTAACTCTTAGGAGTTAATTGATTGGTATCTACTTTAGTATTCAATATTAACTTCTGGCGAAGTTAAACTGTCACTAACGTATGACTAAACTTTATTGTTTAGTATTGCGACGTGGATTTGATGCTTAGGCAACGCCGCTGATATTTTTGTCGCTGGGCGCATAACGTGTTATGTAACCAAGCAAAAATTGATAGCAAGGCAGCATAAGTAACAAAGACCAAGCAAGACCCGTTTGGGTTGTATGGTTAAGTGACTAAGCGTACACGGTGGATGCCTTGGCAGTTGGAGGCGATGAAGGACGTATTAACTTGCGATAAGCCTAGTCAAGCTAGTAAAAAGCACTGAGACTAGGATTTCCGAATGGGGAAACCCACCTGCTTGCAGGTATCGTTAACTGAATACATAGGTTAACGAGGCGAACGCGGAGAACTGAAACATCTAAGTACCCGTAGGAAAAGAAATCAACC
>NZ_JACJEW010000221.1:0-660 GCF_014164315.1 Pseudoalteromonas sp. SG44-1 | reverse complement strand
GTGGCATTCACAAATAGGGTGTTGAATAAACCGACTATCTCGTCTGTCACGGTAATCGGCTGTTCGCTTGCATCGGAAGCAGTTTGATAATGCGCTTTGCATTCAAGTACGCTTTCATCTTCGTAATTTAAAATAAGTTGTGCTTCAAGCCACGGCTCTTTTATTTGCTGATAAAGGTACTGACCGAGTTGTTGTGGGATGTTTTTAATGTCAGGTTGCATGTGCTGTCCTTAGCGTTATGTTCGTTTATAGCTGGACTTCGGACTTCAAAAAGTCATAGTAAAAAAGTCCATCTTCTTCGTGATCTTCAAATATTTCTTTTCCGGCTAACATATAGGCCTTAAGTAAAGCATTTTTACTTCTTTCTTTGTCGTCTAACTGATAATGACATTGGCCAGCTCTAAAGTGAATAAATGGGTTATCGAGTGCTTCAGGGTAGTTTAATGCATCTAACATTGCATCAAGGGATTGTTCATATTCATCAAGCATATAATAACTATCACCGATAGATACTTTAAGCCAAACCGCTTGCTCCCAATCCTCATCTGGGTCGGTGAGTAAATCAAAGGCTTTTTGCCAGAGTGTAATTGCGCCTTGAAAGTCTTCTTCATCAAAAAGATCATTGCCTTGCTCGCAATACTCATCTATTTGGTCATGTAC
>NZ_JACJEW010000220.1:0-671 GCF_014164315.1 Pseudoalteromonas sp. SG44-1 | reverse complement strand
ATTGAAAAGTGCGATATTTTTGCCCATTTGAATTTAATTGCCGACATGGGGGATATGGAAATTATTGATATGGCTTCTATGGTACGTGGCGCTATTAAGCAGTACGAATAACGCTGTATGCAAATATGCTTGTGGCCTTTTTAATCTGGACTGGGCTACAAAACTTAAAAATACTAAAGTGCTCGGTTAGATCTTAGTGTGTTTTTAAGCAGTTTATAACAATAAAGACGTTATAATTTAAATTTAAACCGTGCAGCCAAAGCACTAATTCACTAGGAATTACCGGCTCTTTAACAACATGGATGTTGTTTGGCTAGGCGCTAATACAGCCGCTGATTAGTGCCCTGCCTTTCATTTTTGCACAGAGTAAATTCGATTATTCGTAGCAGCGGGTTTACCCCGCGACATAATTCCCCTGCAGCCCACAACGAACTACTATTTGATGATGACGACAATGAGCCAAAAGTCATTTTACAAACTCTCGCCAGTGAACATTACTTTGAGTTAAATGCTAAACAATCAGGCCGCCAATTCATAGAATGGATAAGCCAACTTGGGACGATAAACTTACACGCCGGGCGCGATTTATGCCTAGAAACCGAGCAAAACAATGTACAGTTTGTGATAAAGAACAATCAATTTATTGATGTTAAAAATGAACTCAAACAACA
>NZ_JACJEW010000021.1:0-79277 GCF_014164315.1 Pseudoalteromonas sp. SG44-1 | reverse complement strand
TGCTGGCGAGGGTCGTCAATTGATTCGAAATATTTAAATAGTTGAATATCAGGCATGGGGGCTCCTTAAAAAGGAGTATAAGATCATACTTTTAAGTCAAGGTAAAGTTCGTGATCTTGCCCTGCTTTAATAGCCAGTGAATTGATCACGGCATTTATGTGTGCTGCTTCAAATTGCGAATCAAGACATGTAACTAAATGGGCTTGAAGCAGAGCTTGAAAATTATCTTCCACTGCCAATGCCCCCAGCTTTATTGCCAAGTAACAGTGATGAGAAAGCCTGCTTTGGGCGCTGTTTATTTTAGTCGTGGATAGGTGTTCAATTTCTTGCTCAACCAATGCTGTACGATTTGGCTGTCTTTGCAAACATATTTGTTTTAGCACGTTTAGGCTATTTAACGACCGAGGGACACCAATGTAGGTAACCATATAAGAAAATGCACTATTAAGCTCATCAATGGTATGTCCTTTATCTAAGGCTTCGTTCAACAAGTTTTTTAGACGATATAACTCCCCCATTGCTGCAAGTGCGGCAATAGCTGCAACAAACGGGTATTTTGTGTGGTTATTTACTTTAAGCATAATGTCTCTTTAAAAATTAAATTGTTAAAAAGCAAAAATATCGCAGTAGGTAAGCTTTACCTTAGGCTGCTTAATTTGCTGTTTAAAATAGTGCGTAGAGAAGTGAATTATTTGGGTTTTTATAGTGATAACCTGTCAGCGCATTAATATGCCTGAGCGAATATTTATTATTACTGATAATGGCTAAATGTGTTTGTTAAAACCAATGTGTTTTTTGCCTAAAACAACAGATCGTGATTGTTTTTAATATTTATGAGTGTGCTTAGTGCTAAGCTTTGATTAAAGTATGATGAGATCAAATTAAAACGCGATGACTAGTAAACAGACCTTAACCGAATCCGTGTTAGCAATTGCTACACACGATGGTATTTTTAACACTCAGATAGATGCGCTTAAATTAGTACGTCGCAGCAATGTGTCTGAGCCTATGCCATGTGTTTATGGGCTTGGTTTAGGCATAACTGTGCAAGGTGGCAAGCGTGTTACCTTGGGCGAAGATATTTATGATTATGCAGAAGGACAAACATTAGTTGCCTCTGTTGATGTGCCAGTTGTAAGCCATATTACTTCAGCGTCTATACAACGCCCTTTTTTAGGGTTGCACTTATGTATCGACAGTAAAGTTTTAGGTCAAGCAGTTGCTAATATGGATTTTTCATCTCAAGATTGTGTAGCTCGTCAATGCGCTATGTCGGTAGTCGATGCTGATGAGGGTCTTTTAGATGCTATAAATAGGCTGATTAAATTATTAAACGAGCCTAAGCTGCTTTTGCAACTAGCCCCTTTAATCCAAGAGGAGATTGTTTTTCGGTTATTACAAAGCCCACATAGTTATCAATTAAGGCAAATAGTAACCGCAGGATCCGCTAGTCAAAAAATAGCTAAAATTTTATATTGGTTAAAACAAAATTATAAAGATGATTTTTCGATAGTTGACTTAGCTGCTGAGGCGCATATGAGTGAATCAACGTTTCGCCAGCACTTTCGAGAAGTGACTAAACTCAGCCCTTTGCAATATATCAAGAATTTACGTTTACAAGAGGCGAGGCAATTAATGCTGAATCAGCGCCTTGATGCGAATACGGCTGCTTTGCAAGTGGGCTATGAAAGCGCCTCACAATTTAGCCGAGAGTACACCCGATTTTTTGGTCGTCCTCCTCTTAAAGATATAAATGCATTGCGTTTAAGCAATGCATTTATTTAGGCATGTAGTTAGGTATTGCTGTCACTTCTCATGGTGATATTACGTCCACCTAAATAACCAAATACGGCGCACAATGCACTCGCAAAAGCACATAACCATAAGGTGGTTGTCCAATTGCCAAAGTAGCTATGTAATGAGCCTGCGATAATCGGCCCAGAGGCGGCAAGTAAATAGCCCAAGCACTGTGCCATGCCTGAAAGTGATGTAGCCTGACGGGTGTCATGAGTACGTAAGCTAATAAACGATAAACCTAAAATAAAGCAGGCGCCTGAGCAAAATCCTAAGGTGACTGCCCACAAAGAGGCAAACTCAGGTAAATAGAGCAGCCCAAGTGAGCATGTTGCGGCTATTAGTGCTAACAAGCTGGTTAAAATACGTTGATCTTTAAGCTTTGCCAGCAGTGGTATTAAGATAATGCCAGGCACTGCAGACGCTACTTGAAAGGCACCTTGTAGCGCACCCGCATGCTGAGCTGTATGGCCACCTTCAAGCAAAATGCTCGGCAACCAACTAATCATAATATAGGTAAAAAATGAATTTAATCCCAGCAGTAAGGTAATCTGCCACGCAAGCGCCTCGTGCCATACTTTGTTGGTGTTGACACTCGCCAGTAGATCTTTTGTTGGCTTAGTATGAAGTTTTAACTGTGGTAGCCAAATAACAATACTCACTAGGGTAAGTAAGCCATAACAAGCAAGGGCTAATTGCCAGCCGATACTTTTATATTCAGCCAGCGGAATAATAAGCGCGGCATAACTACCACCAAAAATTCCCATCGCTAGTACGTAAGTAGAGGTCATCACTGCCACTTTATGCGGGAAGTCGCGTTTAATTAAGCTCGGTAACAGTACGTTACCAATTGCGATACCGATGCCAATGACTGCTGTACCTAAGTAAAGCATTGGCATAGAGTCAATTAGCCGCGAAGCCAAGCCCAAACCAATCAGAATAAGCGCAATAAACAGTGATATTTCTAAGCCTTGTTTTTTAGCAAGACTTGCCGCCATCGGGCTGGCTAAAGCAAAGGCAATTAACGGCAGTGTTGTGAGCATACCGGCTTGCGAAGGGCTTAAGTTAAAGGTCAAAATTATTTGCTCAAGCACAGGAGCAATCCCTGTAACCGGTGCGCGTAAGTTAGCGGCAATAAAGATAATGCCTAAAATTAAAATAGCAGAAGAAAAAGCAGTTCTTTTAATGGCAGTCGAGTTCAAAACTAAAATCATCAATAAGAAAGAGGGAGCGCAATTATAACTCAGCACTCGTAACGTAGATATTAAATGGGACGAATAGATGCTCATTAAAAAATAATTAACCCCACTTTTTAAAGTCATCCGTTAATAGCCTTAGTGAACCTCATTTGATAGACAACAAGGTGATTTTATGAATAACAAAATTAGTAACACCCAATCAATTAATTTGCGTTTAACTGTGCTGAGCCTTGCGGTTATAGTTGGTTTAACTGGCTGTGAGCAAAGTGCGCCACGTGAGATTGATGAACAACAAAGCCAAGCAAACAACGCGGCGCAAAGCAAACAAAACGATGAACAGCAATTAGAGTTACAAGTGCAAAAAAGGCAGAGTAAAAATGCCATAAGTTTTGCAGCAATGCCGCAAGGAATGGTACATGAAAGTGTTGCTATGCATCGCCCAGGATTACAGCTACAGCTAATGCCGCCAGCCCCTATTGATGACATGGCATTTGAGTCAGAGCAAGATCGTGAAAATTATTTAAAATCCCAGCAAAACCCAGTAAAACAAGTTGGTACTGAACCGGTTTCAACCTTTTCAATTGATGTTGATACGGGCAGTTACAGCAATACTCGGCGTATGCTCAATATGGGGAAATTACCACCTAATGACGCAGTACGTGAAGAAGCTTTTATTAATTATTTTGACTACGGTTACAGTGCACCCAATAGCATAGCTACACCTTTTAATGTTCATACCGAGATGGCAACAGCTCCTTGGAATGAGCATCGGCAACTATTAAAAATTGGCATTAAAGGTTTTGAGATTGAAAAAGCCGATTTAAAAGCGGCGAATTTAGTGTTTTTACTGGATGTATCTGGCTCTATGAATGCACCAAATAAGTTACCCTTATTAAAAACCAGTTTAACCATGTTAACTAAACAGTTAGATGAAAATGATTCAGTTGCAATTGTCGTGTATGCCGGTGCCGCAGGCATGGTTTTGCCAGCAACGAAAGGCAATGAGCAACAAACTATCAGCGCCGCGTTAGATAAACTGGCAGCAGGCGGCTCAACTAATGGCGAGCAAGGTATTGAACTGGCTTATCAAATTGCGGCCGAAAATTTTAAAAAAGGAGGTATTAATCGGGTGATTTTAGCCACTGATGGCGACTTTAATGTGGGCACCCAATCAATCGATAAACTCAAAGAGCTGGTGGCATCTAAGCGCAAGACGGGGATTGCCTTAACTACTTTGGGATTTGGCCAAGGTAATTATAATGATGGCCTAATGGAGCAACTGGCAAATATAGGTAACGGCCAGCATGCTTACATAGATAACATAAACGAAGCACGCAAAGTACTGGTCGATGAACTCAGCAGTACCATGCAAATTATTGCCAAAGACGTAAAAATTCAAGTGGAATTCAATCCACAGCAGGTGGCTGAATATCGTTTAATTGGTTATCAAAATCGCGTACTCGCTAATGAAGATTTTAATAACGATAAGGTCGATGCCGCAGAGTTAGGGGCAGGGCATAGCGTGACTGCGCTGTATGAAATAACCTTAGCCAACGCAGCTCATAAACAAATTTATGAGCTGCGTTACCAATCTAAAGAAGACAAAAAACTGGCTACCAGCAATGAACTCGCCTTTGTAAAAGTGCGTTATAAACAGCCTGACGCTGAGCAAAGTAAGTTGATCACTCAAGCTGTTGCAACACCTAAAGGTGAACTGCCTTTATCGCAAGCCAGCCAAGACTTTAAATTTGCCGCCGCAGTGGCTGGTTTTGCGCAGTTATTAAAAGGTGCAAAATATATCGGAGACTGGCAGTATGAAGATTGCGCTAAATTGGCAACCGCTAACAAAGGCATAGACACATTTGGCTATCGTAGTGAGTTTGTGCAACTCGTTAATAATGCTGCGGCACTGTGATACCAATCAACTTAAATATTTAGTCATTCTAGCGCGCTAAATAAAGCGCTAACTGTGTTATAAATTTCTCAAATAGAACAACTATATGTCAAAGTTTATGCCTTGTTATCACTCTATTTATATGTCGCTATAAATGACTAATAACTTAACACGATTGGTATGATTTAAGTAAAGGATGTTATGACAGAACTAGCTGATGAGCAATTAATGTTGAGTTATGGACAAGGTGATGTACAGGCTTTTACCCAGCTGTACCTACGCCATAAAAATAGCTTATATCGTTATTTTTTACGCCAGTGCGCAAACCCGCAAGTGGCTGAAGAGCTTTATCAAGAAGTCTGGAATAAGCTGATAAAAGCGCGCTCACAGTATCAAGTGAGCGCTAAGTTTACCACTTGGTTGTATCGTATTGCGCACAATGAATTGATTGATCATTACCGCCGCACTGGTACGCAAAACAAATGGCTAGACGGTGATAATCAAGACATTGAAATTGCCGAATTTGCTGATCATAACAGTCGACCAGATGCTGAAAAGCTCGAGCAGGCTCAGCAAGCAGCGCAGTTAAAAGTGTGCCTAGCACAATTGCCACGTGAGCAAAAAGAGGCGTTTTTACTTAAACACGAAGCTGATTTTACCCTCAAAGAAATTGCCGAACTAGCGGTAGAAACAACTGAAAATATCAAAAGCCGCATCCGTTACGCGCTAGCCAAGCTAAAGCAATGTATCAAGTATAAAATGGAGACTAACAATGAGCGATAAGTTAACCGATCATGATATTGCTTCACTTTATAAACGAGGTGCAACGGAGCAACCAAGCTTACAACTTGATGAGCAAATATTACAACATGCAGCTGAAGCCGCTAATGCTAACAAAGTAACCAATATTAATAAGCGCAAACGCTTTTACCAAACTTGGTATGGGCAATTATCTACTGCGGCATCACTGGTGTTAGTCGCGGTTTTATATATGCAAAATACTACTCAGTATCTTAAGCCGTCAGAGGCAATGAATGATCTACAAATTTTAGCCGATGAACAGACTGCTTTAGCACCTGCAGCCTTGTCTGAAATGATGCAAAGCGAAGTGCTAGAACAAAAGCAGCTAGAGCAATTAAAGCAAACTCAAAGGCTTCAACGCAGTACACAATCTTACATGGCAGGACGGCAATTTGAGTCGCAAAGCATGACCGCTAAAAGCGAAGTATTATTAGAGCTTGAAATTATCACCGCAGAGGTAGCAAATAAATTTAAACGTATAGATACACTTATTGCTGATGGTGAAACAACCGCCGCTAAAGCTCAGCTTGCTGAGTTATTAGTAGCGCACCCAGAACTCAAGGTGCACTTAACTGAGCAGTATAAACAGCTATTACAGTAAAAGGTAATCTAGTTATGTTCGCTATATAGCTATATTTTTTGTTTTATACTACCATGTTCGCTATATGGCGAGTTTCTGGTGGCTGCGATGAATAGAATAGAAATAGGAAAAGCGCTTGCTCAGGCGCGAAAAGAAAAACAACTAACACAACGAGAAGTGCAAAAATTGACGAACATTAATAAAAGCACACTATCTGAAATTGAAAACGGTAAATTTACAGGATCATTGGATATCCTTGAGCGTTATACTCATTATTTAGATTATGAGCTAGCTGTAGTACCAAGAACTTTGTCTAAATCACGGTTACCTCGTTGGGATGAATTAAACGATCTTTTTAGTGAGGATAGCTAGTGATGGCTTTTAACCTACCTGAAAAAGTACAAAAGTTGACAGTGTGTATAGATGACAAAGAGCTGGGTGTGCTAACTCATGATGCAATACACGATTATAAGCAAACGCAAAATGAGTTTAATCTATCATTAACTATGACTGAAAAAGGCATGGATGATAGTTATCGATCTGGTGCATTGCATCCTATTTTTGCGCAAAATTTGCCTGAAGGGCATAACCGTAGATACATTGCACAAAGGCTTGCTCGTTACGCCAAAGTTAACGACATGTACTTATTAGCTTTGCAAGGAAGTGATGGTATTGGCATGTTATCTTACCAAGGTGACTTTAAATTACCGCAAGTTGATAGCGTGTCACTTAACGATATTCTTACGTATTCGCATGCACAGCCTTTATTTCCGCAGTTATTAGAAAAATACTATCTCAGGAATACCTTGTCAGGAATGCAACCCAAAGTAAGTATTCCAAGTGTTGAGCGAACAGTTCATCAAAAAGATCTGATCGTAAAATCATTTGATGAAGAGTTTGAGCTGCTTACTGTTAATGAATATGTGTGCATGCAAGCAGCTAAATATTGCGGTCTAGCACCGCCAAATACGTATTTATCTGATAACCTTGAAACATTTGTGATTGAACGCTTTGATCGTGGTGAAAGTGGCACTCAGTTGCTAGGTTATGAAGACTTTACAACTTTGATGAAGCGCTCTTCAGATCCCGATGAAAAATATCGGGGAAGTTACGAAACCCTACTGAAAGCAACCTATTTGTACACGAATAATATGCTCGAAGTTGAAAAAATGTATAAGTACATCGTTTTCAGTTGTTTAATTGGTAACGGTGACGCCCATCTTAAAAATTTTGCGCTGCAGTACACGCCAGATATGAGCAATATTTTTGTTTCTCCACCTTTTGATATTACTCATACATTAATTTATCCAACCATCAATAATAAAATGGCACTTAATATTTGTAAGAGCAAAGAGTTTCCAGACTGTGATCACTTAATTAAGCTGGCTAATCAAGGTCATATCGTAATTAGGAATGCGCAAGAGATTGTTGAATCGTTAGCTCAAGGGGTTATAGAGTATGTTTCAAGGTCACAAGAAGTCTTGCTCTTAAGTGGTTTAAAAGAGTCGATTTTAGCTGGAGTTGATAAAGTGATGACTGCAACTTACAATTCAAAATCATATCGACATGATAAAAAGAAAAAGTTTGAGTAATAGCAGAAATCACTTAATTCAATATTTACCAAGCGTAACTTGCTGAGAACATTATATTACGTGGTCGCCCAGGAAAATAACGGTCGCCAGTAAAGCTGGTGTAATCGGCACGCTCTGCATAGGCGGTATCAAATAGATTGTTAATGCGCGCGGTTAGTTTCAATTGTTCAGTCAGTTGCCATGCTGCGCGTAAATTTAGTAAGTCATGGCCTGCGTAACTGTGTTGGTTTTCAGGATCGGTGAAATAGTCACTGACATGATGCCACTCAATAGCAATTAAGGTGTTATTGGTGACTTGCCAGTTAGCTTGTAGGTTGGCGATATTACGCGGTGCTGTGTCTATGTCGTTACCGTTAATGTTTACTTCAGATAAAACTTGGTCATAGTCGTATGTGTGTATTGCATGGCTTGCTGCTAGGGCAAGTTGAATCGACTGAGTAAGTTGATAATCCAGCTCCAGTTCAATACCACGGTGCTGAGTTTGCCCATCATTAATGGTAAAAAAGTCGCTGTCGCGAAAAATCACGTTTTGTTTATTCATCGCATACGCTGAGAATACATAATGCAGTTGTTGATATTGCCCTTTGAGGCCCACTTCTAGATTGTCTGCTGTTTCAGATTCGAGATCAGCCACTTGTTGTTCGCGCTGTAGCTGATAAAGTTCAGCCGCTTGCGGCGCACGGTAACCGCGAGATAGGTTTGCATATAAATAATTATCAGCACTTAATTGATAACTCAAGCCAAGTTTAGGCGATGTATTTGTAAAGGTATTCTTACTACTTGGCGGGCGCGAGTAACGACAACCGCCAAATCCACATTCGCTGCCATTCTCGTCAGTGCGACCAGCCAGCATATTATTGGTGTAGTCGTAATCAAGCTGCTCAAAGCGTGCGCCTAAACTGATAGCGAGTTGCTGCCATTGCCAATCAAGGCTAATAAAAGGGGCGAGTAGGGTGCTGGTTACATCGTAATCGTAATGCTTACCTTGTGGCACAGTTGCTACTAAAAATGCTGAACCTTGAGTTGGCTCGTCTTGATATTGCAAAAAATCTGCACGGGTGTATTCGCTGTCTAGCCCTAAATTAACAGTTAATTCGTTTGAATACGCATGCTGCCAAAGTGATTGCACGCCAACGCCATTTTGGCTGTTTTCTTCAAGCGGTGTGCCCGGTAAAAAATGCTTAAAGAAGGTCATACTTTGATTGCGCACATACGGGGTAATGGTTAGCGTATCTTTTGCTGTTTGCCATTGTGTTTTTGACCAAAGCCGAAATGAGCGGGCTTTTCTAAATGCATCAGGATCAAAGTTTTGCTGGGCTATTTCATCGTTTTTATAGCTTTCAAAGCCTTCAATAAATCCGGCAGTTTTTTGATCTAAGTGGGTATAGCTCAATCCTGTAGTGACGGATAGATCATCACTTGTATAGCGATGGCGCAGATTGAGCTTTTCTTGGTCTACGCTTTCGTCATCACGGTATCCGGTATCGCGAGTGATACTGGCATTAATACCAAATCCTTGATTGCCTAAATCTTTTCCGCTGCGCAGTTTGAACCGGTTGTAACCGTAAGAGCCTAAATCAACGCCGAGCAAATGTTCATCATAAGTGGTATCAGGGGTGATCACATTAATTACGCCATGCACAGCATTTGAGCCGTAAAGGGCAGAGCCTGGGCCTTTTAAAACTTCAATACGTTGCGCCATTTCGGTGTGCGCTTCAAACAATTCGTTAATATTGCAAAAGCCTGCCGCACGCAGGGGGATGCCATCTTCGGCTGTTAAAATACCGCCACAGGCGCCAGCGCCAGAAAGCACCGGAGAGCGCAGTGCGGGCAAATATTCTTGACCGTTACCATGTTGTACATTGGCACCTGCAACTTGCTTTAATACTTGCTCGATATGGGTCGGTGCGATTAAATCTAACTGCGCTTTAGTGATACTGCTTATTACTAAAGGTAGAGGATCGGCGCGTACCTCAGCACGAGATGCTGTAGTGGTAATGCGTTCAATGTCGTTTTGCGCGGCGAAAGAATTAAAGGCTGTAGGTGTGATCAGCGCCAGAGGTAATAATCGAGAAAGCATGAAAGCCCTTTATCTAAGATATTTCAAAAGGGCAGGATATAACCTTTTTTAGGAATTCTAAAGCTTTAGCGATAAACGCTTGTTAGTTTAATGTAGAGCTGTTTAGTTATTTGCTCGTGTTGTTTTAAAATTAACATAGCAGTTAGTAACATTAATAAGAAATATAAACTGCCACCACTGCTGCCGTCTTTATGATTAACATTGGCTATTTTGTCTTCTTTGACACGGGTTTTAAATGACCCAAGTTCAGCATCTAAGTTTGTGATCATGTCATCAACAGCTAAGCTAAAGCTGCCTTGCGACTGCTCGTTTAAGGTTTCATCAATACCGACGGCTGTACTGCGTTGCTCTACTTTGTTAATTCCCGGAGCTCGAAACAGCATTTTTCTACTTTTCACATCGAAAACAGCTGTATCAACAAAAGTTTGTACGGTGTTTTCGTTGCCAGGAATAACGTATAACCCCACAATTGTTAAATATAAGAATGCAGCATTATTTTCGAGAGTTTGTGATACTTGGTCATATGATACCAGCGCAATAATATCAACGTCATATAATCTAGATACTTGCTCAAGAGTGGTAAATCCTTGACCTCCTTTTAAATAACTACTAGGAATAACTTCAATACGGTCAATGTAGTCATATTGCATAAACTGTTTTTTTACTTTCTCAAGCAAGGCAATTTCGTCGTTACTGCGAATGCCAGAGTCATATTGGTTAGGAATAAATGCGATACCTACAGTTGCGGGTAAGTTAAGCGTTGGTATGCTTGGTTGATGAGCCTGACGGCTTTGTTCATCAGGGTATAGAAAATCCACGAGACTACTTGAGCGAGTTTTTTGATTCGTATTTTGGCTGAGCATACTACTGCAGCCAGCTAACGAAGTAATTACAATCACCAAAACCAATTGTAGAGTTTTCATATTATTCCTTTTTATAATTAAGTGATCCGATGAGTTTGAACCTGAAACGATGAAAAAGTTCTCGCTGTGCTATTTTAAGATAATGTTAGTTAGTACATTAGATTGCTTAATAAACTCCTCATCGTGGCTCACCAATATAAAGCTGCCAGTAAAATCAGCCAGATTTTGCGCAAGATGTTGCTTGTTAGCCAAGTCCAAGTGGTTATCGGGTTCATCGAGTAACAATAAAGAGTGCTGCGCATTTTGCGCCGCTATAAGCATGGCTAATTGCATTTTCTCGCCGCCGCTTAATTGGCTAATTGGCCGATAAATATTCTCTTCCTTAAAGCCAATATTCGCAAGCAAATGGCGTACTGTTTGTTGTTTTAGCTGACAGTGTTTTTCTAATGCATTGCATAAAGTGTCTGTTGCTCCTAAAAAAGAGCTGTGTTGATCTATATAAAGCACTTTACTATTTAATTGAAGCGCTGTTGATACTGGTGAATTTGCCGAGTCATTAATCATCCGGAGTAATGTTGACTTACCGCTGCCATTGGATCCTTTTAGGTGTAACTTATCACCACTAAAAATTTGCAGGGTGATTGCTTTATTAGCGCTTGAAAATGGCAAAGTAAGTTTTTCAATAAATAGTAGGCGTTTATTGCTAGTCGGTTGCGTAAACTTTACTGTTTTAGCTTTACTATTTGGTAACTGCTGTTGAAGTGTTTGGCGTTTTTCGGTTAGGGCTTCGCGTTTGACAGAGGCTAGCCGTTCAGAAGCGCCTTTACTTGCTTGGGCACTGTTTTTCTTAAAGTCTAACATCACTTTTGGTTGGCTGGTGGTGTTACGTTTTTTATTACCTTGTGCTGCTCTTTGTTGGGCTTTTTCACGATTAAGCTGGGTTTGCTGAAGGTGTTTTTGTCGCTCCTTGTCAAGATTATTAATTTGCTTTGTAAGCGAAGTTTGTTGTCGTGTTTTTTGCTCATTGAAATGCTCATAATTCCCCGTTTCATAATGAACACCTTGACTGCTAAGCTCAATAATAGCATCGCATTGATTAAGTAATTGGCGGTCATGACTTACTACAATTACTTGCCCTTTAAACGCATGTAATTGGTCAATTAGCCATTGCTTTGCTGATTGGTCTAAATGGTTACTTGGCTCATCTAAAATCAGTAAATCAGGCTTTGTTTGCAACGCGCAAAATAGCATCAAACGCCGCTGTTGACCGCCGCTTAAATGCTTAATTGGCTGGTTTAATGAGGTATCAATAGCAAGGGCTAAAAGTTGTTGTTTGTAATATTGCTCGCATAACCAATCATCATCGATTAGGTTAAAGTCAGCCTCATGGCAGCTTCCTTGTTCAATACGATTAAGGGCGGCTAACTTTTTATCAACTCCTAATAGTTGTGCAATCGTGGATGACGATGTTTGAAGGTGCTGCTCACTTAATTGTTGCTGTGAAATAAGCACGCGAGTACCACTAAATTCAACATGTCCCGAACTAGGTTGTTGTTGGTTTGCCAATATACTCAACAATATTGATTTACCGCTGCCATTAGCACCAATGATCGCGGTGAGCTTTTCATTTATTGAAAAACTAAGTTGTTTAAATTGAGTTTGGCCATCTGGGTGTTGATAGCTTAAATTGTGGATGTGTAATGTATGCATAATGCCTCTGGAGTGTTCAGGGCATGGCGCGCAAAGCAATTAAAATTAACTAGGTATCGTTAAGTCGATAGCAAGATATATGACGAATTTTGCGCCCACTAACCCTGTAAATTCAAAAAATAAAACGAATTTCAACAGGTGTTAGTTATTCATTAATGCGCAAACTCCAGTAAGGTCAGTGAGTTAATAATATACGAATATGTTGTGAGCTGTCAGCCAGTTTTTATTATTTATTGTTTTACAGCATTTTATTTTCTTTAATATAGCTAACTAATTGTTTGTTAAAACACATAACTGTAAGCACTCACTATCTTTACAAAGTTTACAATTCATTTCATCTTTCATTCAGGCTGACTTGTTAGGCTTTAGTTATTCACACAGATTATGCTAGGAAGTAGCTATGAATAAATTAATCCCCCTGTCTTTGGCTGTACTTGGTTTGAGCCTATTACCGTTTGCAGCAAATGCTAAGCACGAGCGCGAACATGATCGTTATGAACATCGCCATGAGCATCATCATGAGCATAAAAAGCACAGTAAAAAGTACCATAAAAAATATTATAAAAAACACCATAAGTCAGCAGATTATAAAAAGTTGCCGCCGGGTTTATACAAGAAAGTAGGCTACGGGCATGGCTTACCGCCGGGTTGGTATAAAAAATATCATCGTGGCGATCGCCTTGATAGAGATATTTACCGCCGTGGTCGAGTTGTTGAGCGTCATGACCGAAAGGGGATAATTTTACTGGAAGTTGATGATCAGCTAATTCATTTAGTGCATGACACTCGAGAGATTCTCTCTATTGTTACTCGTCACTAAATTTTTACCAAGTCACAACTTGATGTCGGTTATTTAATTTACTTCATAACGAGTTCATGAATTATTGCTATTCTTTAAATGAACTAAATAGGGAGTAAAATATGAAAGCACTTCTATCTACTGCTTTGCTTGGCTTAGTACTTTGCAGCGGCGCAGCTTTTGCAAAAAATGATAACCATGACAAAGACAAAAATAAAGGTAAAGGGAGTTTACCGCCAGGATTACAAAAAAAAGTTGATAATGGTGGTCAATTGCCTCCTGGTTGGCAAAAAAAGTACAACAAAGGTGACAGATTAGATTACGATATCTATCGCCATGGTCGAGTAGTAAAACCGATAGACCGTGATGGTCGTATTACGATTGAAATAGACGATACCATCATTCATATGGTGCATGATACTCGCGAAATTTTGTCAATTTTAAGTCGTTATTAATAAAGGGTTATTGAATGCTAATTGTGCTGGTAAGTATATTAAGTGTGTTATTAGTTGTGACACTTTTACCTATGTCTTTCAGCCAGCATTATTTAATTCGTAGTTGCGACTTTGTTCGTTTACAGGTTTTTTATCTTGCATTGGCTGGGTTGCTTTTAGGTGTTTATTTTGCATTAAGTGGACTATCGCCTTTGGTTGTATCGTCGCTAATCATGGCAACTGTAATTTTGCTTATTCAAGGTAAATGGATATATCCTTATACTTGGCTTGCTAAAAAAGAAGTGGCGCAAAGTCCCGCAGGCAGTGGGCATAGTATTCGTATTATGTCGGCTAATGTGTTGATGTCGAACACTCGCTACCAAGACTTAATAGATTTAGTCCATGAACACCAGCCAGATTTACTTATTACGCTTGAGTCAGATACTAAATGGCAACAGCAACTTGCAGCCATTGAAGAAGATTATCCATACAAAATATTTTGCCCGAAAGATAATCGCTACGGCATGCATTTATACAGTAAATATAAGATAAAAAAACAACAAGTATGTGAGCTTGTAGAAAACGATATTCCCTCAATTCACGTTCTATTTGAGACTGCAGAAGGTCTTGAAGTACAAGGTCATTTTATTCATCCTGCTCCTCCAAGTCCTACTGAAGAAGATACCTCTAGGCCACGAGATACCGAACTTATTTTGCTTGCTAAGGCTTTAAAGAACAACAAACGTCCAACAATTGTTGCCGGCGATTTAAATGACGTTGCTTGGTCAAGAAGTACCCGTTTATTTATGGAAATCAGTGACTTTTTAGATCCACGCAAAGGCCGAGGTTTTTTTAATACCTTTCATGCTGGGTATTTCTTTATGCGCTGGCCGCTTGACCACTTATTCCATAGCCATGGCTTTACTGTTAAACGTATAAAACGGCTAGAAAAATATGGCTCGGACCATTTTGCTCTTTTAACTGAGTTAGTGCACAAACCTGGTAATAGTAACCAGCAACTAGATGACGACATGGACATTCAAAAGGCGGTTAATGAATTGCAAATGGAGAATACTTCTAGCCGAGAAGTGCCTACCTTTAATGATGAAGTAAGTAAAATATAGCGAATAACAGTTATTGTACACTTAACTTATTTAGTCATAAAAAAAGGGCCAATTAAGGCCCTTTAGAGTATTTTTTATTAGGAGTAGTTAGCTATTAATCATAATCGCTTTAATATTAACAAACTCTCTCATACCAAAACCGCCGTGCTCACGACCATAACCACTGTCTTTAACACCACCAAATGGTAAGTTTGGCTGGGCCAGCCCATAACCATTTATGTTAACCATACCGGTATCAAAATGCTTTTTAGCAAGCTCAATGGCTTTCTTTTCATCTTTACAAAGTATGCCGCCACCTAGACCATAGCGAGAGTCGTTGGCAATGCGCATCGCATCTTCGTTATCTTTGGCTTTGATTAGTGAAGCGACCGGGCCAAATAATTCATCGTCATAGGCCTGCATGCCGGGAGAGAGATTCTCAAGTAATGTGGCTGGATAGAAATAACCCGTTTGCTTAGGTATTTCGCCACCAGTCACAATAGACGCACCAGCCTCAACTGATTGCATTACTTGTTTATGAATTTTGTCTCTTAAATCCTCGCGTGCCATTGGGCCAAGATCGGTGTTTTCATCCATAGGATCGCCAACTATTAAGGCGTTAAATTGCTCTGTTATGCCTTTTTTAAACTCATCGTATAAGGCTTCAACAACCACAAAACGTTTTGCAGATACACAAGTCTGACCATTATTGATCATCCGTCCTTGCAGGCAGGTTTTAATTGCCAGCTCTAAATCTGCATCATCAAGTACTAAGTAAGCGTCGTTACTACCAAGCTCTAGGACAGTCTTCTTCACGTGTTTACCTGCTTGCTCAGCCACTTTTTTACCAGTGCCATCACTGCCAGTAAAGGTAACACCACGGATTGCTTTATGGCTAATAAGCTCGCTGGCTGTTTTACCGTCAATCAGTAAATTTTTAAATACATGACTAGGGAAACCTGCATCGGAGAACATTTCTTCAATTTTTTCAGCCATACCAAACACGTTACTAGCATGTTTAAGTACTGCCGTATTACCAGCCATAATGTTAGTCACGGCATAACGAATTACTTGGTAGAGAGGAAAGTTCCAAGGTTGTATGCCTAGTAACACACCTGTCGGTTGATATGTAATTATAGCGCGACCGTTTTCCATAGGGCGTTCTTCATCCGCTAATATCGTTTGGCCATGTTCGGCGCTGTAACGACATATAGCTGCACAAAGCTCTACTTCTTGTAGACCTTGATTGTATAATTTGCCCATTTCTTGAGTCATCAATGTTGCTAGTGACTCTTTTTGTTGCTCGAATACATGTGCAAGTTTGTTTAAATACTTAGCACGATCGGTCAATGAAATATGGCGCCACTCTAAGAAAGCCTCATGACTTTTATCTATCTCATTTTTTGCTTGCTCTAGGTTAAGCAATGTATAGTCTGCAATAGTTTGTTCAGTGGCAGGATTAATTGTCGTTACTGTGTTAGTCATTTTCATCTCCTTACAAATAATATTGAGTAAAGGAGTGCAAAGCTAACGCCAACTCTGCGCTAAACTATTTAATTATTTTAAGTTGTTGCTATAAAACAGCTTTTAATTTTTTCATTATTATTTTTACTCAGCTATTATTTTTGTATCGGTAAAAAGTTCTGGTGGCTGAAAAAGTTACAAGGAGTATGTTGTGGCGTTATCTTTTTTTAATACGCATTTAGCGCTTATTCAAGCGCCGATGGCGGGTGTGCAAGATTTTCGTTTAGCTGCTGCGGTGAGTAACGCAGGTGGTTTAGGATCATTACCCTGTGCAATGCTCTCAAAACAACAGTTAGTGAGCGAGCTTGATAAACTGACTCAAGCGACCAGTAATCCCTATAACCTTAACTTTTTTTGTCATACGGTCGGTGATTACACCAGCCAACAAAAGCAGCAATGGCATAATTTGCTAGCGCCTTATTTTGATGAGTATGGTATTGATGCTGAAAGCTTAACTGCAGGGGCTTCTCGTCAACCTATTAGTCAATCGGTTGTTGATATTATTGCCCCTTATAAACCCGCGGTGGTAAGTTTTCACTTTGGTTTACCTGAGCAAACGATTATGGCGCAAATCAAAAGCTGGGGCACTAAAGTGATTTCAACCGCTACCACTTTAGATGAAGCTATTTGGCTGAGTGAAAATGGCGCTGATGCTATTATTGCGCAGGGTTTAGAAGCAGGAGGCCATCGAGGGCATTTTTTATCAATGGATTTAAGTCTGCAGCAATCAACTGTGCAATTAGTTCAAAACTGTGTGGCACGTCTTTCTTTACCTATTGTTGCCGCAGGCGGTATTGCAACCGCTGATGATGTAGAGCAAATGCAAGCTTTAGGTGCAGCCGCTGTGCAAGTCGGGAGTGCTTACTTATTATGTTGCGAGGCACAAACTTCAGCGCTTCATAAGCAAGCAATTTTAAATCAGAAAACGGATAATACTGCGCTTACTACGTTATTTTCTGGTCGGGCGGCACGAGGCATTCAAAATCGTGTAATGGATGAGTTAGGCGCTTTGGCTATAGGTGTGCCTGAATTCCCTCATGCCAGTACCGCGATAACGGCACTTAGAGCAAGCGCTGAAAAAGCAGGGCACGATGATTTTTCACCACTGTGGTGTGGCCAAAAGCATGTCCCTCGTGTAGGTATGTCGGCAGAAGATATCACCTATTTACTTATGAAAAAGTGATTGGTTTAAATTGAATCAAAGCCCTAACTTATTACTGGGTGATAGTTATCAATAATTAGTAATATGTTTGGCAATCTCTTTTAGTAAATAGGTTTCGCGAATGATTGATAGCCCTTGCTTATCGCTGTTTGCTAGCGTTCGCTCATTATGAGCAATGGCATCATAAATATTAACCCATTTAGCAACCATGCCATTTTGTTGCTCATAATGTTCTAGTTGCGCTTGCCCTAATTGCGTATCAAGACTACAAAAATAGCAGTAAGACTTTATATGGATCACTGCATAATCATCTTTATACCAAGGGCGGTATTCTTCATAAAGGCCAAACTCACCGAGTACTTTGATGTTTTGTGCGCCAGTTTCTTCTTGTAGCTCGCGGATTAATCCTTGCTCTATGCTTTCACCTTCATCAATGCCGCCGCCAGGCAAGCTGAAATCTTCATAGCGGGCAGTGTACATTAATAAAATATCAGTGCCTTTTAAGGCAATAGCACGGCTCGTTAGGCGAGTAAATTGACGTGGCTCGCTGGCACTCACACTGGGATGAACGGTGCTTTTAAGTAAGCGCATCAGAATGTTCCTTAAAATTTAATTTAAAAATTATATCTCAAAAAAGATCTAAATCTATTTAGATAGCGTAAATTTCCAGTTAAGCATCGATTTTGTAGAATAAGGCAGTTAAGATGTGGGGCTGGGCAATGATAATAAGCATAGGGATTTATCATGTTAAACATACTGTTAGTTGATGATGATAGCGAGTTTAGTGATGTCGTTTGTCATATCGTAGAGTTTTTAGGACATAACATTAATACTGCTGCTAATTTAGCAGAGGCTGAGCAGTGGTTTGTAAATAATACCTTTGACCATGTATTGTTAGACTTTATGCTGCCTGATGGAAGTGGTTTACACTTGGTTGAGCACCTTAAAAGTATTGGTCAAAAACCAAAAATAACCCTTATTTCAGGTCATCCTTCAGTCAAAGGTAAGTTGGCTGAAATGTGTGAGCCTAACGTTGGTCATCTAGTTAAGCCCTTGCAGCGCGAAGATATTGAGCGCCTTCTCAACCCTAAAAAAACCACGGCTAAGAAAAAAGCCGAGCCAAGTATTAAAAAGCATTTTGGCACCTTAATAGGTGAATCGCCGCAAATGCAGCATTTGTATACCATGATTGAGCGCGTTGCTAACACCAACGCCAACGTAATGTTAATGGGTGAAAGTGGTGCTGGTAAAGAAGTTGTCGCACAAGCGATTCACAATGCTAGCGCATGTACAGGACCTTTGGTGGCTACTAACTGCGGTGCGTTATCGAAAGAACTTATTGGTAGCGAATTATTTGGCCATGAGAAAGGGGCTTTTACTGGTGCTATTGCCCGTAAAGACGGTGTATTTGAGCAAGCAACCGGCGGAACATTATTTCTAGACGAAGTGACTGAAATGCCAATAGATATGCAGCCTAATCTATTGCGCGTGTTAGAAACTAAAAAAGTAACCCGAGTAGGTGGCAGTAAAGAAAGTGCGGTAGATTGCCGAGTGATTTCTGCGACTAACCGTTCATTAGAAGATTTAGCGCAAAATAATGTTATTCGTGAAGATATCTACTTTCGGTTAGCGGTATTTCCTATTGATATTCCACCACTGCGTGAAAGAAAAGAAGATATTGCCTTATTAGCCAATGCTTTTTTAAATCAATTAAATGAAGAAAACAATACCGACTTTCAATGGCAAACTGCACAATTAAAGTTACTTGAAAGCTATGATTGGCCAGGCAATGTTCGAGAACTGCGCCACGGCATTCATCGTGCTTTTATTATGAGTGATCCAAAAGGTAAAGCGATTACTTTGCCAGATAACTTAGAGTCACCATTTTCACGAGTGAATAAGCAAACTCAAGCAAATCAAGTGACTGCAGGGCAAACTATTGAAGAAGTTGAAAAAGAGCTGATCCACGCTACGTTGGATAAAGTACAAGGTAATAAAACGCTTGCAGCGCAAATGCTAGGTATAAGTACTAAAACTTTATACAACCGTCTAAATGCCTATGGTGGTATTGGCGAATATAGCTAAATTAAACTCAAGTAATCAATAAAGGGGTAGCATGGCTAATAACGATAAAATCAATAAGTTGATTCATGATGCACGCGGACCACTGAATCGTATATCGATGAATGCAGAATTGATTAAATTAGTGCTAGAAAATGATATGCCAAAAGAAAAAGCATTGGCAGCACTTGATAAAATAATAAGTAATTGCCAGCAATGCAGTGACAGCTTAGAACAAATATCGAATCTCGGCGTCGTTGAATAAGATAATATAAAAGGATTATAAATGAAGCTGCAAAAGCAACAAGGTAAGGTCAAGGTAACCTGGGCCAGTTTTATCGCGGTGCTGCTGTGTATTGTGGTGGGGAATGCGATTTTGGCAATGAATACCATTCAAAGCCTGACTCAAACCCAACAGCGTTTAGATGATACTAATATGTTAAACACCGCAATTGAGAAGCTTCATCTTTCAATTGTGCAGGCAGAATCAGGACAACGTGGTTACTTATTAACGGGCGATAAAGATTATTTAGCACCCTACAACGACGCTATTATGCAGCTCAACTCACAAGCTACACTGGTTAAAAATTTACGTACTGAAATTGCAGGCCAAGCAGATAAAGTAGCGCGATTACTATTTTTGGTTGATGATAAAGTTGCGGTATTAACCAGAACCGTTGATTTAGCATTAGCAGATAAAGAACGCCGTGCTCATTATTTACTAGAGACGCATCAAGGCCGTAAGCTTTACGAGCAAATTAGAGAGCTCGCTGATGAAATTCAAGATGCGGAGTCTGCTTTTAAAGCTGTGCAGTTTCGAAAGTTAGGGCAAATTAAAAAAGAAGCCAAACTCACTTTTGCAATTACTGCCGTAACCAGTGCTTTATTGATCCTTGGTATGTTTATGCTCACGCGTATTAACTTACATACAGCGGCAAAATATCAGCAGGAACTTGAATATCAAAACGAAACACTGGCTAGTAAAGTGACCGAGCGTACACAAGAGCTGACCTTGTACTCTGATGAACTAAGTCGCAGTAACCGTGAGCTTGAAGAGTTTGCCTTTGTAGCGAGTCATGATTTGCAAGAGCCACTGCGCAAAATTCAAGCATTTAGTGATCGCTTAGAAACCATGTTTAAAGACGAATTGGGTGAAAAAGGCATTGATTATATCGCGCGTATGAAAAATGCAGCGCAAAGAATGTCTAATTTAATTAATGACTTGTTAGAGTTTTCGCGAGTGACAACACGTGGTAAAGACTTTGCCGATACGGATTTAAAGCAAGTACTTGATGATGTGCTAAGCGATTTAGAAATTGCGATTAAAGAGTCAAATGCGCAGGTCAACGTGGGCGAAATGCCAGTAATACAAGCAGATCTGAGCCAAATGCAGCAGCTATTTTTGAATTTGATTTCAAATGCGGTGAAATTTAGACGTCCAGATGTGGCACCAATTATCACTATTGAGTATCAGCATCAGACTGAATTTAATGATGATTATAATACAGAGCTGGAATGGCAAATCATTACAGTTAAAGATAACGGTATTGGTTTTGCGCCAGAATATACCGACAAAATTTTTGTTCCGTTTCAACGTCTGCATGGGCGTTCGCAATATAAAGGCACTGGGATTGGTTTATCCGTGTGCCGACGTATTGTAGAGCGTCACGGCGGTACGATAGCGGCACAAAGTGAAACCGGTGAGGGAGCAACCTTCATCATAAAACTACCTGTGGAAAGCGAGCTTTTCACATTGCAAGGAGAGGCTTAAATGCCATTTTCTAAAGTAAAGCCAATCACCATTTTAATGGCTGATGATGATGAAGATGATCGTTTATTAACGCAAGACGCACTCGCTGAAAGCCGTGTATTAAACGAGTTATACTTTGTTGAAGATGGTGTGGAGCTTTTGGAGTACCTAGAGCGTAAAGGTAAGTTTGAAGACAAAAACTCATCGCCACGACCTGGGTTGATTTTATTGGATTTGAATATGCCACGCATGGATGGACGCGAAGCGTTGCAAGCGATTAAAGGCAATTCAAACTTAAAAGGTATTCCTGTAGTTATTTTAACCACGTCTAAGCAAGAGGAAGACATGGTTAAGGGTTACGATTTAGGCGCGGCTTCATACATTACTAAACCAGTTACGTTTGATGGCTTAGTTGAACTAATGAAAACGTTAGGTAAGTACTGGGTGGAGTTTGTAGAGTTACCTAGTACGTTTAATGACTAAATAAAAAACTGGAGACGCTATGTTAGATAAGGCAACCAGACTGTTACTTGTTGAAGACGATGAAGATGATTATATTTTAACCTGTGATTATCTAGAGCAGCTGAGTTCGCATACATTTGATATAGAGTGGATCAGTGATCCCAAGCAGGCAGTTAAGGTGCTGAGTAAAAATCATCATGATATTTGCCTGCTTGATTACCGCTTAGGGGCTTCAGACGGCTTAGCAGTATTAAAACAAGCTGTAGAAAATGGTTTTAATGGCCCTATCATTATGCTCACCGGGCAATCAAACGACGCCCTTGATTTAGCCGCTTTGGATGCAGGAGCTGTTGATTACCTCGTAAAAAGTGAAATGAGCTCAAGTCGCTTTGCCCGCTCTATTCGCTACGCATTAGCCCGACGCGATGTTGAAGATGAACGCCTTGAACGACTTAAAGCAGAGGCTGAGAATCGTTCTAAAGACCGCTTTTTAGCACATTTAAGCCATGAGCTACGCACCCCGTTATCGTCAATCTTGGGCTATACCGAGTTGCTTATGCAAAGTGAATTTAACAATCATGCCAATAATGAGTTAGGGGTTATTTATCGTAATGGTAAGCATCTACTTAGCTTGTTAAATGATGTTCTCGATTTATCAAAAATAGCTGCCGATAAACTGGAGCTCAGCTGCAGTGATGTCAACCTTGATAGTTTAATGGCTGATGTGTTTACCTTAATGCGAGTATCTGCGCTGGATAAAGGGCTGTCGCTGCGTTTTGAGTCATTACAACCTTTGCCTCTTGTAATTAGTATTGATGCGACACGGTTTCGGCAAATTTTAATTAATATCATCAATAATGCGATTAAGTTCACCGAGCAAGGCGATATCATTGTTCACGCATGGACAAAAGTTATTGATGGCCGTGAAATGCTGTTTTTTAGTATTAAAGATTCTGGAATGGGTATTGCCCCTGAGAAACAAGCACTTATATTCAAACCATTTGAACAAATAGCCGATGTAGAATCGCGCTCAGTTGGCGGCGCGGGGTTAGGTTTAGCTATTTGCTCTGAATTGTTGAGTCGTATGCAGGGCGGGATCACATTAGAGTCTGCTATTGGTCATGGATCTGAATTTACTATTTCAGTGTATCCGGGCAATATTCAATATGTAGAGCGCAGTGTATTGAAGCTCGATTTGACACCTAATATGCAGCAAAAAATGGCCCCTTGTAAAGTCAGTGGCCGAGTATTGGTGGTTGATGATTTACGAGATTTACGGGTGTTAGTTGGGCATATGATCTCTTCTGCTGGTGCAAAGGTTGATTATGCTGAACACGGTAAGCAAGCACTTGATAAAGTAACTAAAGCACAACAGCAAGGTGATCCGTACGACATTATATTTTTAGATATTCATATGCCGGTGATGGGGGGCAAAGAAACTACGATTGAACTTAGAAAAATGGGTTTTAAGGGTGCGGTAATCGCGCTTACTGCTGCCACGATGAAAGGTATACATAGCGAGTTATTGGCGCTGGGCTTTAACGATGTGATAGGCAAACCTGTTGATTCAAGCTTACTTTATCAGTGCTTAACTAATTACTCTATGGCGGCTAATAAGCCCGTTGATAAATTAGCGCAACCAGCGCGAGTAAAAAGTTGTGCGCGTTTTTTATTGGTTGAAGATGATGCAGATGCGGCGCAAATCACCCAGTTATTACTGGAAAGTTTAGGGGTTGAAACCGTTGTTGCAACTAGTTATGAGCATACTTTAGCAATTCTAAAAAATGACTCTCAATTTGATAAAGTGTTATTAGATATGCATTTGCCTGATGGCAGTGGCTTGGATTTAGCTCGTTATACAAAGCAGTATTATCCAGATTTAAAGCGAGTAATCGTCAGTGGTATACAGCCAGAACCGAAGCAAATTGAACTCCTTGAGATAGAGCAAGTATTACTTAAACCGATTAATTTAGCATTACTAACCCAACTTATTGAGGGTTAGTAATAATTGATTGACGGACGATCAGTTCTGGCTCAAATAATGTTTGTAACGGTAATTCACCCTTACCGTAAACTTTGCTTAAAATCCACTTTGCTGCCATTTTTCCTATATCATTAATTGGGTAGTTAATAGTCGTTAGTGGCGGGTAAATATGACGGGTAAAAAATACGTTGTCATAACCCATGATCGACAATTGTTCGGGAAGCTTAATGCTATATTCTCGGGCTGTGGCCATTGCACCAATGGCCATTTCATCATTAGCACAAATTAAAGCTGTAAAAGCGTGGTTACTTTCATGGAATAACTTAAAACCTGCCGAGCCGCTGGTTTCCATAAAATCGCCTTGATAAAGCAATTGTTCATTAAATTCTAAGTCAAATTCAGCGAGAGCCTGTTTATGGCCGGTTAAGCGATCCTGAGCATCTTTTTTCCAAAGTGGCCCGCTAATGTAAGCTATGTCACGATGGCCTTGCTCAAGGACATACTTGGTTGCTAAATATCCACCTTTGATATTATTTAAAACGATACACCGATCGGCAAGCTCTGGGATCAAACGGTTGATCAGTACAAAGGGGGTGCTGCCTTTACTCAGTTCTATCAAGTAGTCGTCGCTGATGGCTTCAACATGTAAAATCAAGCCATCACAATTGCGACTAATTAAAAACTCAATCCCTTGCTGTTCACGATCGGCATCACTGTGGCCTGCGGTAATAATGACGTGTTTACCTTGATTACGAAACGCATTTTCAATGTCGCTCATCATCGGTCCATAAAATGGCCCGTGTAGCTCAGAAACGAGCAAGCCTACGCTATTCGAGCAATTAGATGCGAGAGATTGTGCTATGGAATTAGGCCGGTAACCAAGCTGTGTCATCGCAACGGTTACCTTTTTTCGCGTTGCATCACTGACATTAGTATTATTATTCATTACCCTTGAAACGGTCGCTAATGAGACCCCAGCAAGTTTTGACACCTCATAAATGGTCGCCATGATATTCCTTGTTAAGTACTACTTCTTTGGGCTAAATCAGCGTTTATTTTCTCTAAGGTATTATTATCAAGAATATACCTTTTCATGATCAACGCGACAAGTACACTACCAATTGCAGGAAACAGTGTAAACGAGGTTAAAATACCGACTTTAGTTGCTTCATTAAGCTCAGTGTTAGCTTGATAGCCATAGTAAGCCAGTAACCAACCAGCAATAGCTCCGCCCAGTGCCAGGCCTAGTTTAATAAAGAACACCACGCTTGCATAGACCAAGCCAGTTAGCCGATGGCCATTTTGCCATTGTCCGTAGTCAATTGCATCTGCCATTTTTGCCCATAACAATGGAGTTGCCATTTGGGTGAAAAAACACCATAAAAAATAGACTGCAAACGCGAGCACTAATTGGTCGTCAGATAAGAAAAATGCAAAACAGCTTATGGCCGCAGAGATGTATTGGAGATATATATATGCTGCTTTTTTGTCAACCCGTTTACTCAGTGGTTGTGCGCAGGCGCAGCCAAGAATATTACCGATCATTCCCAAGGTAACAAATTGCGTAACTAAGTCGGCTTCACCAAGAACATATTTTACGTAATAAATTGCTAAAGTCGTACGCAGCACCATACTCGTGAGCAGCATAATGGCAGCACCACAGAGTATTTTAAAAGGACCGTTTTGCCACAACGTTGCCATTTGTGCTTTGAGGCTAAGGGTTTGTTGCTGTGGTGCAACCACGCGTTCTTTAGTAAAGCGAAAGCAGAACAAAAATAATATCACACCGAAACAGCTCATCAGTATCATAGTAAGCTGATAGCCAAGAGCATTATCGCCTTTACCAAACCAGCTTACTAATGGCAATGTGCAAGCACTGACGAGTAAGCCACCGAGCATACCAAATACAAAACGATAAGATTGAATGGATACGCGTTCACTCGGATCGTGACTTAGTACTCCACCCAAAGCTGAATAAGGAATATTAATTGCGGTATAAACCAGCATTAATAGCGTATAGGTGACAAACGCGTAGATGACTTTTCCTGTCGCGTTTAAATCTGGTGTGGTAAAAGTAATTACACTAACCAGCCCAAACGGGATCGCGAGCCACAATAGGTAAGGCCGATAACTACCATATTTGGTTCGGGTTGCATCGGTGAGCGCCCCCATTAACGGATCGGTGATTGCATCAATAACTCGCACCACTAGGAACAGAGTACCAACGATGGCCGGAGAAATACCAAATATATCGGTATAGAAAAAAGTTAAAAATAGCATCACGGTTTGAAAAATGATGTTACTTGCAGTATCACCTAAGCCATAGGCTATTTTTTCTTTTCTAGTTAGCATAATTGGCACTCATGTTGTTATTATTTTTTGCGCTGTGTGAGCAATGCGCGATATTGTATTGCGCTCTCTTTTAGTATGCGTTGCTGGTTTTCATAATCAACATAAACGAGACCAAAGCGTTTTTCATAGCCGTATGCCCATTCAAAGTTATCCATTAAGCTCCATGCAAAATAGCCTTGTATATCAACTCCTTGCTCAACTGCGTCATGCACTGCATTGAGGTGGGTATGATAATAACTAACACGCTCTGTATCGAGTACTTGGCCATCTCGTAGTGTATCTGCCATGGCCGCACCATTTTCAGTTACATAAACTTTAGGTAGTTGGTATAGCTCATTTAATGATACTAACAACTCAGTTAAACCTTGTGGATAGACTTCCCAGCCCATGTCAGTCACAGCTATGTTGTCGATTTGTGCTTCGGCAAACCAGTTATCATCAGTGTTTTTGTAGTGTATGCGGGTATAGTAATTAACGCCAATAAAGTCGATTTTTTGACTTATTATCGCCATATCATCAGCAGCTATATGGGGTTGCACTTCACTACTGAGGCTATTTAAAAGCGCCGGATACAGACCTTCTAAAACTGCTTTGATATACCACTGATTGTGATATTGATCGGCTAATAATGCTGCTTGTGTATCGTTTTCTGTCAGTGGATAAGCTGGGCTGAAGTTAAGAACAATACCAGCTTCTATATTAGGGCAATTGGCGCGCAGTACTTGCATGGCAAGACCATGGGCTAACAATAAATGATGAGCCGCCTGACGACCTGCTTGTTGGCTTTTAATACCGGGGGCATGTACACCCACTTCATAGCCTAAATAGGCACTGCAAAAAGGTTCATTTAAAGTCGCATAAGAGTCAACTAAACCTGTCAACTGCTTGGTAACTAAATCAGTATAGTGAGCAAATGCATAGGCGGTGTCACGGTTTAACCAGCCACCGTTATCTTCCAAGTGCTGGGGTAGATCCCAGTGATATAAGGTGACATAGGTCTTGATATTGCGTGCTTTTAAAGCCGTTAATAAATCACGATAAAAGCCAATGCCTTGCTGATTAATACTGCCATCTTGATGCAATACGCGCGGCCATGAAATTGATAATCGGTACGCATCAACGGCTAAGTCAGCAATCATTGCGATATCTTGTTGCCATAGTTCAACATGGTTACAGGCTGTATCGCCATTGCTATTGTCGGTGATAGCTCCTGGCTGGTCACAAAAAGTATCCCAAATAGATGTCAGGCGGGCGCTGCGAGCTCCCTCAATTTGAAATGAGGCTGTGGCTACACCAAAGGTAAACTGAGGTTTAAGTAGCGCAGAGCTAGGCGGTAGAGAAATAGTTTTAAACACGATTAGGTGCATCCTTTAACATTCAGTTTTGGCAATTACTTTTACATTAAGCACAGCATAGTCATTAAAAATGGAAGCGCTTACAGAATGTTTGTAAATAAATTGCTAATTTCGATTTATATGATATAAATGTAAGCGCTTACATTTTATGTTGCAACTATTATTTGCTTTTTTAAGTAGTGAAAAAGTACTTAAATAAGCGTAACTAACTGATAATTAAAATAATTAGAGAGTTTAATATGGCAAACGTCACACACAATTTGGCAACGAATGAACATAGCCTACAACCAATGGGCAAACAAACGTTTGCTTTAACGTCGTTGACCACCTTATTTTTTATGTGGGGGTTTATTACGTGTCTGAACGATATTCTGATCCCCTATTTAAAAGGGATGTTTTCACTCAATTATACCCAAGCGATGCTAATCCAATTTTGTTTCTTTGGGGCTTATTTTGTGATGTCGATACCTGCTGGTAAGTTGGTGAGTAAAATAGGTTATCAATTTGGTATTGTGGTGGGCTTAGTGGTGGCCGCGGTTGGTTGTGCATTATTCTATCCCGCAGCCGTAGCGCATGTTTATGAGCTGTTTTTATTGGCGCTATTTGTACTGGCTTCGGGGATTACCATCTTACAAGTGTCAGCCAATCCATACGTAAGCGTACTTGGCGCTGCAAAAACAGCGTCGTCGCGTTTAACCATGACCCAAGCATTTAATTCGTTAGGTACTACGGTTGCGCCAATCTTTGGTGGCTGGCTTATTCTAACTGAAGTCAGCCAAGCAACCGCAGAGCAAGTTAAACTTCCTTATTTAATGCTTTCAGCAAGCTTACTGGTACTTGCGGGGATTTTTGCTTTTTTAAAATTACCTAAACTTGGCAAAGCAGCAGATGCTGAGAGTGAAAATCAATATGTTGAGAACTTTATTGATTTAGGTAGTGTTTGGCAGTATCGCCATTTAATTTTAGGAGCCATTGGCATTTTTGTTTATGTCGGTGCTGAAGTCGCAATCGGCAGTTTTTTAGTGGGCTTTTTAACCTTAGACCATATTGCGGGTTTTACTGAACAGCAAGCAGCACATTATATTAGTTATTACTTCGCGGGCGCCATGATAGGACGCTTTATTGGTGCTGCCATCATGCAAAAACTCAATGCAGGTAAGGTATTGGCATGTCATGCATTACTTGCCGTGGTACTGGTGTTAATGGCGATGACAGGACAAGGGGCATTAGCAATGTGGGCTATTTTGTTGGTCGGACTATGTAACTCAATTATGTTCCCAACCATCTTCAGTTTAGCCCTACAAGGCCTTGGCAAATATACCTCTCAGGGTTCAGGTATTTTATGCTTAGCCATTGTCGGTGGTGCAATTATTCCATTATTACAAGGCGTCCTAGCTGACAATTTTGGTGTGCAATTAGCACTATTACTGCCGATCGGCTGCTATTTATATATTACTTACTTTGCGCTATTTGGCTCAAAAGTAACAACTTCAACTCGTCATTGATAACTAGGTGGACAACATGACAATAACAAAACCACGTACTCTTTTGGTAATGATGATTGCAGCAATGGCGATGAATGGCTGTTCGCAATCAGAACAAACAGCAGCGACCAATGAGATTTGGCCGATGATCAAAAGCGGTGTTAAAGACGATGCCAATATGGAGCAAAAAATTGCTGACTTGCTCGGCTCAATGAGCTTAGAGCAAAAAGTAGCCCAGATGATCCAACCTGAAATTCGCGATATTACAGTGGAAGATATGCGTCAATATGGTTTTGGTTCTTACCTTAATGGCGGTGGGGCTTTTCCTAATAATAATAAACATGCCACGGCTGCTGATTGGATTGAACTAGCCGAAAAAATGTACCAAGCATCAGTAGATGATTCCCTTGATGGTAGCCGTATCCCAACTATGTGGGGAACCGATGCAGTTCATGGTCATAATAATGTTATTGGTGCGACGTTATTTCCGCACAATATCGGTTTAGGTGCGGCTAACAATCCACAGTTGATTGAAAAAATTGCTGCAGCGACCGCCCAAGAAGTGATGGTAACCGGTATTGATTGGGTGTTTGCACCTACCGTTGCTGTGGTACGAGATGACCGCTGGGGCCGCACTTATGAAGGGTATTCAGAAGATCCACAAATTGTTAGAGATTACTCAGCCGCAATAGTAAAAGGCTTACAAGGCGCAGTTGATCAAGACTTTTTATCAGATAAACGGGTGATCAGTACGGTTAAGCATTTTATTGGTGATGGTGGTACACAAGGCGGTGATGACCAAGGTAATAATATTACCAGCGAAGCAGAGTTATTTACCATTCATGCGCAAGGTTATGTGGGAGGCTTAGGTGCTGGAGCACAAACAGTTATGGCGTCGTTTAATAGCTGGCATGGCGAAAAAATCCATGGCAGTAAATATCTCTTAACTGATGTGCTAAAAGGCAAAATGGGTTTTGATGGCTTTGTTGTGGGTGATTGGAATGGTCATGGACAAATTCCTGGTTGTACCAATGGAAACTGTGCACAAGCCGCTAATGCCGGCCTTGATGTATACATGGTGCCTACTGATGCATGGAAGCCACTTTATGAAAACCTTATCGCACAAGTTAACAATGGCACAATTGCGCAATCACGAATTGATGATGCGGTAACGCGTATTCTGAGAGTAAAAATGCGTGCGGGTTTATTTGATAAACCAAGTCCTGCAAATCGTCCACTTTCAGGAAAAACAGAGGTCATTGGTAGTGCTGAACATCGTAAAATCGCAAAACAAGCAGTTCGCGAATCTTTAGTACTCCTAAAAAACAAACAACAGTTACTGCCGCTTTCGCCAAAAGCAAATGTGTTAGTAGCCGGTCTAGGTGCTGATAATATCGGTATGCAATCTGGCGGTTGGAGCATTACTTGGCAAGGTACGGGGAATCAAAATAGCGATTTCCCAGGTGGCACGTCGATTTTGGATGGTATTGAACACACTGTTAAGCAAGCGGGCGGGCAAGTTCAGTATGACTTAAACGGTGAGTTCAATACATCTCCAGATGTCGCTATTGTAGTATTTGGTGAGCAACCTTACGCAGAAGGCAATGGGGATTTAGATAATCTTGAATATCAGCGGGGTAATAAAACGGATTTAGCGCTACTGCGAAAATTCAAGCAAGCCGGTATTCCCGTTGTATCGTTATTTATTAGCGGCCGCCCAATGTGGGTAAACGCAGAGCTTAATGCCAGTGATGCGTTTGTTGCGACGTGGTTGCCAGGTAGCGAAGGGGATGCAATTAGCGATGTGTTATTTGCAAATGTAGATGGCTCAGTAAATCATGATTTTAAAGGCAAGCTGTCGTTTTCTTGGCCGAATAACCCAGTTGATAACGAAAATCGTGGTGATAAAGATTATTCGCCATTATTACCGTATGGTTTTGGCTTAACTTATTCAGATAAAAACACCTTACAAGATGATCTTGTTGAACAAATGGGAACGTCACAACAGCTTGATGATTTAGTCTTGTTTGAGCGCGCGGTTAAAGCGCCATGGAGTCTGCATTTACAAAGTGGTGAGCAGCAAAAAGTGATGGCAAGTAGTCGCGAATCAATCGGAGCTGTTAGCGTTAAAACCTTTGATAAAGACGTTCAAGAAGATGCGCGTGCAATTACCTTCAGCGGCGATGAACTAGCAGCAGTGCGTTTAAGTGCGGCATTCCCATCTGATTTACGTTCGTTTGTTGAAAAAGCAGGGCAGTTACAAATGCAAATTAAGGTTGAGCAAAGTGCCGATGCCCCGCTTTGGCTTGGTATGCAATGTGGTGATGATTGCCAAGGTAAATTGGATATTGCTAAGCAGCTAAATGCAACCAATGAATGGCAGACTTTAAGCATTGATTTACGGTGTTTTTCACAGCAAGGTGTTAATTTAGGGCAAGTATTCTCACCTTGGCAGTTAAGTACAGCTGCGCCATGGCAGGTATCGATTGCGAAACTCAACATCACCAGCGAGCATGTATCTACTGAGGTTATTTCATGCCAGTAATGCCTTTGTTAGGCTTAACACCACTGACATCGATCTAGATAAATAGCAATACGAAATTAATTGCCAATAAACGTCATAAAAAGTAGTCTAGGCTGCTTTTTATTGAATAGGAAAGATCGAAATGAAACCAGTGAATCCATCAAAAGTCATTTGTATTGGTCGTAACTATGCTGCGCATATTGCTGAGCTTGGTAATCAAGAGGCTGACGAAATGGTGGTGTTTTTAAAGCCGCCAAGCGCGATAACAAATACCTTAATATGTACTCATAAGGATGAGCAATTACATTTTGAGACTGAAATTTGTTTTCAAGTTAACAATGGCTGTTTAGCTGCTGTGGCGGTGGGACTGGATTTAACTAAGCGAGATTTACAGAGTAAATTAAAAGCCAGCGGTTTACCGTGGGAACGCGCGAAAGCCTTTGATGGCTCTGCATTGTTTAGTGAGTTTGTACAAATAGACGAACAAGCTATTGAGCATTTAAGCTTAACCTTACTGATAGATAATAAGGTGCGACAACAAGGCGGCGTTGAGTTAATGCTTTATAAACCCACGGTTATTTCAGCCCAAGTTAGTGAGTTTATGACTTTAATTGATGGCGATATTATTATGACTGGCACACCTGCAGGAGTAGGAGCTGTGAACGCAGGAAGTACATTTATTGCTCAGTTACACTTGGGCTCAGACTTATTGGTTCAGCAAGAGTGGTTGGCTGAGTAAGTTTTAATATCTGTTGTTGATATTGTTGATCAAAATCCGCAAAGGTATTTTCAAGCAATACACGCTGTGTTTGCTGGTACTTTGCAGACGGCAGTATGCTATTTGTTAGCACTCGATTTATTTTTTTTAAGGCATTATTAGCAAAATTATTAGGGGCATTGGTTGAGCAGCCAATCGCACCTAAAACCAGCTTATCGGCGTGATCGGCAATAGGTAAGGTTACTACATTATCAAATTCGCTGAAGCGGTTGTAGTAATCGGCTAAAAAAGGATAGTCGATAGTGTAATCAATATACCCATGATTGAGCCGATTGATCACCGAGCTGCTTTCGTTTTCACTGTTCCAACTTAATGATGTATGTTGGTCGCTTTTAGTATTTCGAGCGATGGTATTTAACTCTGGAGTAAATTTACGCGCAGCGGATTGGCCAAAAATAAATTTATTATCTGTCAGTAGTTTAACTAAATTTATCGGTGAACTGTGTTGTTGGCTAATTACTTTCGCTGTTTTAGCTGAGGCAATGATAGCAAATGGTGGGTACACCGTTGTTGGCACCGAATAGATCACTCGCGGGGTGTTAACTTTACGGTGGATCATACAAGGGTAACATGCTTGTTGACCTTCATCGAGGTACTTGCCTATACGTTTTTGCGGCAACATTTCGCGGGTATGCTCTATATCGGGTAACTCAATGATGAGCTGTTCCACTAAGTAATCACATAAGCCTCCATCTGGAGTTTGCGCTGTTTTAGCCAGATGAAAAGGCGCCGCATCACTTTGGAGCCAAGTTATGTGAGTTACTTCATCGGTATTATTAGCAAGTACATAGGTGCTTGAAAAAAAAGAGAATAATGTAACGAAGTAATAGACAATACGCATAGCTATATTTACTTTATCCGCTAACAATTTAAATCGAGTATACAATAACTAATATTTTGCGCTACTAAAGGATGGTAAATTATTGCATTAAGTTAATTTTTTAATGCTTTAGTGGTGTTTTTTTGATTCACTATTTGTGAGTAGGTTGTTTTTCAAGTGTTTTAATCTGGTGGAAAGCCCAAGCATTGATAATGATTGGGCTTTATTGATTAAAATGGCATTGGGTATTGCTTAAATACATTACCAATATCAGTTAAAGCTTGTTCGCTTAATTCGATGTTGAACGCGGCAATGTCATCTTTTAGTTGTACTAAGCTGGTTGCACCAATAATTGAAGAAGTAACACCATCAACTTGGTCACACCATGCAAGCGCTAATTGTGCTGGGGTTATTTGGTATTGCTGGGCAATTTCAACATAGTGGCTGATTGCTTGTTGCGATTGTGCTGTGTCACGGAATAAACCATTACGCTGCACCAGTGTCCAGCGGCTACCATCGGGACGTGCGCCATTTAAATATTTTCCACTTAACATACCGCCTGCTAAGGGTGACCAAGGTAAATAAGCAATATCTTCGTGAATACATTGCTCTATTAGATAAGGCCAATCTTTAGCGTGTAATAAACTAAATTCATTTTGAATAGAGACCATGCGCGGTAAATTGTGTTGTTCACTTAATCGTAAAAATTGGCTAATACCCCATGGCGTGTCGTCAGAGAGACCACAATGTTTAATTTTACCAGCTTTAACACAGTCGTTTAAACCTTCAAGAATATCGAGCATACCCGCTGTGTGTTGCTCTGTATTGGCGTCACTAAAACGGATCATACCTGGCCATTGTTTGCTAAAGTGCGGTGATTGACGATTCGGCCAATGTAGTTGGTATAAATCAATTACATCGGTTTGTAGGCGTTTTAATGACTCGTCAACTGCATGAACGACTGCTTGACGAGTAATATCGCCGCCATCGCGTATCCAAGCTAGGCCATTGCCAGCAATTTTAGTGGCGAGCACAATATCGTCTCGCTTACTTGGATTACGCGCTAACCAATTACCGATAATTTGCTCTGTTTTTCCGTACGTATCTGGAGTGGGAGGGATGGCATACATTTCTGCAGTATCAATGAAGTTTACGCCATGCTCTAAGGCATAAGCAATTTGCTCATCAGCATCTGCTTGATTATTTTGTACGCCCCACGTCATGCTGCCTAAGCATACACGAGACACATTGAGACCACTGCTACCAAGTGGGTTGTAACGCATAATGATTCCTTACTTTTATGATTCTCGGCTGTACTTATGTAATGCAGCCAATAATGGCTCACTTAATTGTGCTTTCTTACCCGTTTTAAAATTAAACATCACCACTTGCGATGACCCTAATGTAGTCAAGGCATTTTGCGCTTGGCTAAATACTCTGTAGTGCATCATAAAACGGTCTTTTTGAATATCACTGATGGTAACGCCTACCAACACTGTATCAGGAAATGTGACAGGGCGTTTATAACGCGCGTTATTTTCACTGATCACAGGACCAATACCTGTTGTTTGTAAATCTTCGAGTAAATTTATTTGATTAAAAAAATCAATTCGAGCAGTTTCAAAATAACGAAAATACACCACATTATTGACATGTTGTAAGGCATCCATTTCTCCCCAAGCAACATTAATTGCTGTATGGATAGGATGTTGTTCTATGAATGATTGCATATTCGACAGCTCTTTAAAGTAAAAACGTAGATTAGCAATTGGTGCTGTTTAGCTCAAGATAATTAGGAAAACAGTGAAAATGTGCTAGTTTTAGTAGTTCACGGTTACGTAAATGAATACTTTAATCTGATTTAAAGGAGCTAATTATGAATACAGTGACAGCAAAAATAATGAAACGCTTAGCGCTACTGGTGGTGATCTGTTTGGCATTAGTTTGTTATGCGATGGGCAATGCTTCTGGGATGGTGATACTAATCGTAGTTGGTTTTATTTTAGAAGGTGCTTTTTGGTTATTCGGTGCGAGGTTATTTAATCGTAAAAAATCTTCACAGCAAGAATCATCGAGCTGATGACTTGCTAATAAATCAAACTTAATGAATAATAACTGTTCATTTGTACAGTGCTTGGTTTGAGGAATGAAAAAGTTTATTCATATTGACATGGATTGCTTTTACGCAGCGGTCGAAATGCGCGATAACCCCGCGCTTGCTAATGTACCTTTGGCAATTGGTGGCAATAGTCGCCGTGGAGTGCTCTCTACAGCAAATTACATCGCCCGCGAATACGGTGTGCGATCTGCGATGTCTAACTACCGTGCTAAACAATTATGCCCAGATTTAGTGATTGTACCAGGGCGTATGCAAGTTTATAAACAAGCCTCTTCGCAAATTCGTGCTGTATTTAAGCACTATACCGATCTTATAGAGCCTCTTTCTTTAGATGAAGCTTACCTTGATGTGACTGACAGTAATGCATGCCATGGTAGTGCGACCTTAATGGCAGAGCAGATCCGCGCCGATATTTTTGCAGCCACCGGTTTAACTGCTTCGGCTGGAATTGCGCCGATAAAATTTATTGCCAAAATTGCCAGTGATGAAAATAAACCGAATGGTCAATTTGTAGTATTGCCTGAGCAAGTGGATGACTTTTTAGCGCAATTACCTTTGGGTAAAATACCCGGGGTCGGTAAGGTTACCCTTGAAAAACTCAATTTAAAAGGCTTATACACCGGTGCTGATGTGCGCGCTAAAGGGGTTAATTGGATGCAGCAACACGTTGGTAACTTTGGGGTCTCGCTGTATCAAAAATGTGCCGGTTTACATATTGGTAAAGTATCCACAGAACGTACCCGTAAATCGCTCAGTGTTGAGCATACCTATGAATATAATAAAACCAGCTTACAAGCGTGTTTAGATCAATTGCCAATATTATTGGCTGAGCTTCAACGTCGATTAACAAAACAGCAATTAGAGCAACGTATAAATAAACTCAGTGTCAAAGTGAAGTTTGCTAATTTTGTGGTGACATCGGCCGATCAAACTTGCCACCGACTTGATGAAACTATCTTGGCTGAGCTGCTGAGCAAAGCATATCAACGTGGCTTGCAGCAGCCAGTGCGGTTACTCGGTGTAGGAGTCGGTGTTAAAAATGAACCGCAGCAACATCTACAGCTGAGTATATTAGATTAAGATACTGCGCGCTATTTGCTTCAATAAATGATAAGTGGGCAGTGAGTAACTGCTGTATTTTACACTGTAACTCCAAGTTGCCAGCGTTATGTTAGCTCGTCGTACATTGCTGGCAATAGCTATTTAAATCAATGATAATAAGCTCCTACGTATTTTGACAACAGGACCTTTTTTTATGGCATATCCTCACGCAGTTGCAGCCCCGCAATTAGATAACGCAAAACATGATGCGCTTATTATTATTGCCGATAATTTTTCTGAGTTAGACGATCCGAATCTAAGCCAAGCTATTAAAGCGCAAATGGCGGTTGATGCACGTATTGGTAAGCAAGTCACGCTGCTTGTTGTTGATTCTAAACGGGTAATTTTAGCGCCGACAGGTCCATTAAATCGTGATTATGACGATGTACGTCGTTATTTTGATGCAGCTAAATTGGCTATCAATGAAGCTAAAGCATCAGGCAGTACAAAACCTGCTATTTACTTACCACAAGCAAGCCAAGATAGCCGTTATCAGTATGCCTTAGAAGTTGCTTATCTTGGTGCTTGCCAAGCGTTGTGGCAGCCGCTTGAGGCACGCGAGTTTCATGGTGAAAGCATTGAACCGATCACTCAAATAGCCTTGTTTGGTGCTAATGAGCAAACAATTAAAGCGGTGAATGCCATTGCCGCAGGGCAGTATGCTGCTCGTGATTTATGTGGCACTGAGCCTGAGCGTATGGCGCCACCACGTTTTGCTGATTACTGTGTAGATTTATTTAAAGGCAGCAAGGTCAATGTTGCAGTGATTGCAGATATTGCCACGATTGATAAAGAGTACCCGATGATGAGTACCGTAGCTCGCGCTTCATATGCGGTTGAGCGTCATCACCCTCGGGTTGTAAAACTTGAATATGTACCAGAGGGCGAAGTAACACGTACCTTAATGTTTGTCGGTAAAGGCTTAGTATATGACACCGGTGGTGCCGATTTAAAAGTGGGCGGGCATATGGCCGGTATGAGCCGTGATAAAGGCGGCGCAGCCTCTGTTGCTGGTTTTATGAAATCAGTGGCAGACTTTCAACCACAAGGCGTTAAAGTTATTGCTTACTTAGCAGTAGTTCGTAACTCAATTGGTTCTGATTGTTTTGTACCAGATGAAATTATTACTAGCCGTGAGGGCGTACGTGTTCGCATCGGTAATACGGATGCAGAAGGGCGCTTAGCTATGGGGGATTTACTCAGCGAGATGAAAGATTTAGCAAAAGGAGAAGTTAATCCTGAAATCTTTACGGTCGCAACGTTAACCGGACATGCAGCTCGTGCAATGGGACCTTACAGTGCATACGTTGAAAATGGCCCTGCACGTGCGGCTAATATTTCTCGTAAGCTGGCTGACAGTGGTGACTTATGGGCTGATGGTGCAGAAGTTTCTCGCAGCCGTCGCGAAGACTATGATTTTATTAAACCGCGTACTTTAGCTGATGACGTATTATCAAGTAACAATGCAGCATCAGCAGTTACCGCACGTGGTCATCAGTTCCCTATGGCATTTTTAGCTATTGTTGGTGGCCTTGATAAGCATGGTTGTGAGTCAGCACAGCCTTTACCTTATGTGCATATGGATATTGCCGGTAGTGGTGTTGAAGGTGGTGATTGGCAGCACGGTAAACCAACTGCAGCAGGCCTAAGCAGTTTATTTGCTCGTTACTGCTTATAATAAGCAGTATTAAATACAACAGCCCCGTCATATAAAATGACGGGGCTTTTTTGTAATTTGTTTTTGTTAATTAATCTAATTTAAAGCGATTAACCACATCAGTTAGCTGTTGGCTACTGTGTTTAAGATTATCGCTCGCACCAGAAAGTTGTGATGTATTGGCCAGAGACTGTTCGGTTGATTGCGATAGTTCATTAATTCGCAAATTGACTTCATCCGCAGCACTTGATTGTTGCTCAGTCGCACGGGCTATTTGACCATTCATATCGGTGATCACTGACACCAGACGTTCAATTTCAGTTAATGAGGTATTGGCAGATCCGGCTTGTTGTACTGTGCTGGTGGATAATTGTTGGCTAGCTGTTACCGCCTCTACGGCCGCCTTTGCGCCTTTTTGTAATTTGGCTATCATCGCCTGAATTTCGTCTGTACTCTTGCCTGTGCGACTTGCAAGAGTGCGTACTTCATCAGCTACAACGGCAAACCCCCGGCCTTGTTCGCCAGCACGTGCCGCTTCGATTGCAGCATTGAGTGCCAGTAAATTGGTTTGCTCCGCAATACCGCGTATCACGTCTAGTACCGATCCTATATTATTACTTTCTTGAGCTAAATCAGCGGTAACTTGACTCACAATCTCAATATTTTTGGACAGTGTTTCTATGGCTTGAATTGTTTTAGCAACGACTTCTTTACCTTCAGATGCATTCACCGCGGCTTGGTTAGCGGCTTGTTCAGCCGCTTCGGCATTGCGACTTACATCATGAATTTGGTGGGTCATTTGCTCCATTGCTGCAGCGACTTGCGTTGAGCTATCGTTTTGCAGTTCAATAAAAGAATGATTGGTTTTACTCGCATCATCCACTGTTTGGGCATGCTGGTTAACATCATTGGCATTATTTGCCACTTGTTTAAGTGACTCACGCATTTTGGTAGTAAATAAATTAAAGTGGCGAGATAACCGTGATACCTCATCATTACCATTTTCATCTAAGGTTTGGGTTAAATCCCCTTCACCTTGAGAGATACTTTTCATCATATTTGCAGCAAGCCGAGTTGGTAATAAAATACTTCTGGCGATTAAGTAACTTAAACTAATTAATAGCAAAATAATCACTGCGGCATTGAGAATAACTAAATTCCGTAAGCTGGCAAAAGCCTCATCAATAGTATCAATATAGACACCTGAACCGACTATCCATTGCCATGGGGTAAAACCTTTCACATAGGCTATTTTATCAACTGGCTGATCTTTGCCTGGTTTAGGCCATTTGTAAGGGATAAAACCTTCACCACTTTGCTTAACTATTTTAACCATTTCAACAAATAACGGTACGCCATCGGGGTCTTTACTGTTGCTGAGTGATTTACCGTTTAACTCTGGTTTAAAAGGGTGCATAACCATGGCTGGCTGAAAATCATTGATCCAGAAGTAATTGTCATTGTCATAGCGAATACTAGCTATCGTAGTTAGTGCACCTTGTTGGGCTTGTTGCTCGGTGAGTTCGCCGCTTTGTTGTAATGAATGATAATGGGTAATAACACTATAAGCAGCTTCAACCAGATTTTTTGTTTTCGTATATTGGCCTGCTTTGAGTGAACTATATTGCTGAGTTAAACTGGTAATACTTAAAAAAAGTAAACCAACAACGACCAAACTTACCAAGATAGCTAAGCGCTGAAAAATAGTAAAACGGCGTAGGTGCGACATAAAAAATCCTTTAGAAGTGCTCGCAGTAGGCGCGCATATATTAAGCGTAGTAAATATTACTTTAAAATCTAGTTAACTGTCCCTTGTTTTGGTCTAAATTATTTTAAATAAATAGGATTATCATTAAGTCAAAAAAAAGGCCGATTTTTCAATCAGCCTTTAGTCTAACTTGGGGAGTCAATACTGACTTACTCTACATCAAAATGACGATTAAAGAAGTTAGTGATTGTTTGATGCAAGTGAGTTTGCACTTGTTTACCCCGTAAGCTGTGCTTGGAACCTGGGTAAGTCATCATTTCAAATTGCTTTTCGTTATCTTGCAATTGTTTGAATAACTTAGTGGCATGGGTAAACAATACGTTATCGTCGGCCATACCATGGTAGATCATTAATGGCCCTTTCAAGCCATCTGCGTATGGAAATACCGCACTGTCTGCATAGCCTTTGGCATTTGTATCAGGATGTCCTAAATAACGCTCGGTATAGTGAGTATCATACAGTGCCCAATCAGTCACTGGCGCTCCAGATACGCCTGCTTGAAAATAATCACCAGCTTTAAACATGGTCATTAATGCCATATAGCCACCGTAACTGTGACCATAAATACCAATGCGTTGTGGGTCAACATAATCAAGCGTACGTAAAAATTCGACGCCTTTTATTTGATCAGCCACTTCAACCACACCTAAATGTTTGTAAATGGCATCTTCAAACTTTTTACCACGATTATACGAACCACGATTATCTAATTGGAATACCACATAACCTTGCTGTGCCATATATTGGAAATATAAGTTTTTGCTGCGCCAACTATTGGTTACGCGTTGTGCATGTGGGCCGCCATAGACATTGACAAGAACAGGGTGCTTTTTACCATCATTTACCGTTGCAGGTTTAAATAAACGATAGTGCATCACTTGACCATCATCAGCAGTCAAAGTGCCATATTCAGGCTCAGCTAGATCAGCAAGATAAGGGGTCAGTGGATGGTTTTCATCAAGTTTATTTTGCTCTAACCAAGTAACAAATTCACCGTTTACTTTACGCAGTGCCGCTGAGTTTGGTTTGTTAACCGATGAACTGTTATCAATAAAAGTTTTACTGTCTTTTGCCATTACCACATTGTGATAAGCACCTTGCTCCGTGATACGTTTAATATCGCCCTTTTTAAACAGTGGAACACTGTATAGCTGGCTTTCCAAAGGCGTGTCTTTGCGTCCGGCAAAGTAGACAATGCCTTTTTTCTCATCAATACCTTTTAAGCTATCAACCACCCAGTCACCATCGGTGATCTGACGCACTAACTTACCATTGGTACGATATAGATATAAATGCTTAAAGCCATTGCGCTCAGAGGCCCAAACAAAATGTTTTTTATCTTTCAAAAACTGTAGATCAAAATGTAAGTTGATCCAGCTATCACTAGTTTCTGTTAAGGCTACTTTTTGCTCTGTAGTTTCGCTGTTATAAAAGCGCAATTCTAAGTTGTGCTGTGAGCGGTTTTGCCACTGATACGATAGCGTTTTATCATCTTCTAACCATTTTGCACGGGCAATGTAAATGTCTTCATCTTTACCTAAATCAACCCAATCAGTTTTTTGATTATCAAGCTTAACCACACCAAGTTGAATTTTTACATTATTAGTGCCGGTAAATGGGTAGCGTTGGTTAAACAGTTTCACTTCATCAGCGTAAATTTCATTGCGGATAGCTTCTTTAACTGGGCTTTCGTCAATGCGAGTGAAGGCTATTTTTGATTCATCACCAGACCACCAATAACCTGTCATTCGGCCCATTTCTTCTTGCGCGACAAACTCCGCCATGGCGTTTTTGATCACACCGCCGCCATCTTTACTCAGCTGAATTTCTTTACCTGATTTAAGATTTAGCGCATAAAGATTTTGTTCACGGACAAACGAGACAAAGTTTCCTTTTGGTGAAAAGCGTGCGTCGGTTTCAAATGCCTCAGTATCGGTCAGTTTACGGCTTTTTCCTGCTCCTAGCTCGTAATAATAGAGGTCACCATTAAGTGGAAATAACAAGGCTTTACCGTCTTTAGACCATTTGTATTCTAAAATACCTTTACCAAAAATACGTTGGCGCTCACGGCGTGCTTTTTCTTCGTCAGAGAGGTTTTCAGGGCCTGAAAAAAGTTTGGCAGAGTCGACTAAAATACGATTTTTGTTATCTTTTAAATTATATTCCCACAAATCATAACGGTTGTAATCGTCGCTTTTACCTTGCAGGTAGGTAACTCGGCTACCGTCTGGTGAAAACTTAAGCTGTACAGGTGCTTTACCCGCTAAACTTGGATCATCAAAAATACGTTCTAAAGTAAGAGGCTTCGCTTGCACTGTGATGGCTGTTGCCACCAAAGGTAGCAAGTATGAGAGGTGTTTAATTTTTTTTAACACGTGTTTACCTTCGCTCGAATAAAAACTGCAACGATGGTAAAGCCAAGCGTGGGCAACTGCAACTAAATGCTATAAAGTAGCGAAAATGTAATGCACTTAATTTGTAAGGAATAAAAATGACCGTTGAATTCTCTTTAGCTCCAGAACTTGTACGTGATTGTATTGAACTGGCCGATTGGCCATTATGCAAAGTGTTACTTATGAATGATAGTCAATACCCGTGGTTTATTTTAGTGCCTCGTAAAGCTAATTTAAAAGAGAGCATTGATCTAAGCGAGTCTGAACAGGTATTGCTAATGCAAGAGTCAGCGAAGTTAAGTCGGCTACTCAAAGAGGTACTTAACCCAGATAAACTTAATGTCGCAGCGCTTGGTAACATGGTTCCACAGTTACATATTCATCATATTGCTCGCTATAAAACCGATGTCGCATGGCCTGCGCCAGTATGGGGTAAATATCCCGCAGTGCCTTATAGTGAAGAGCAATTGGCACGTTTAAAAACACATTTTTAATCGTGGTTGAGTGTTTACATAATAGAGTTTGATCACAGTATTATGATTTTTCGTTGGGTAAAAATAGACTATGCTTAGGGTCACTAAATCGTGGCTGTTTATTACACTCAGTATATAGGGATTGCAAACTAACTGATGAAAGCTTTTGTATTGTTTACCTTGCTAAGTGTATTTTCGCATCACAGTGCTGCAAATACATTTTACTTTGTTGGTACCACCTTTCCGTCGGTACTTGAAAAAAATGAACAAGGTCAAATAGAAGGCTTAGGCGCCGACATCGCAGGTGAAATTTGCCTGCGTTTAGGTTGCCAAATTAAAATTGATATTTTGCCTTTTAAACGGGCGCTAAAAATGGTTGAGCTTGGTAAGGCTGATGCATTTATAGGTCCTTATAAGTCGGCTATTAGAGAGCAGTATATGGTTTATAGTGAGGCTGCTTTCTATCAAGACCCGCTGGTTTTTTATGTCAAAAATAGTAATGAATTTCAGTGGCATAATAATTTAGAGACATTAAAAGAGTTATCGATAGGGTTAACCCGAGGTTGGAACTATAGTGACGATTTTGAGCGATATAAAAGTCAGTTAGAAATTTCTGAAGTGGGCACTGTTGAAGCCAGTTTTTTGCAATTAATTCATGACCGTGTCGATATTATAGTGACTCATCCAAGAGCCGCACAGCCCGTTATTAAGCAGTTAAGTTTAGCCAATCAAGTGAAACAGTTACAGCCGCCATTAATTGTTAATAAAGGCTACTTTGGTTTTTCAAAAAAACGTAATTTAAATGAGTTTATTACCTTATTCGATAAAGAATTAAATAATATGATTGCTAATGGTGAAGTAAAAAAATGAGTGAAAAATATGGTTTAGCATTCCCGTAATAGCAATATTGAATTAAAAAAGGCGTTTTAGGTGAGCCCCTAAAACGCCTTTTTAGTATTAATTATATTACTCTAAACCTAACTCTTTCTTACCTTGTTTAAAGGTGACATCTACAGGGATATTAGCTTGGCTTAGTTTTTCTAAATCTTTAGCAAGTTCCACTTTGATATCACCATGTGTGGCAATCAGTTGATCAACTTTCTCATAATCACCATCACCTTGTAAGGTTAAGATCAAACCAGATAGCTTGGCCATTGCTTGGCCCATTTTTTCCATATTTACGCTGTAAAGGCCTTGCTCATTTTTAGAGAATGCACCTTCTTCTGCGAAAAAGTTAAAGCGGATCATATTTGCTTTACCATGGGCACTTGATGCGCCAAAACGCACTGAGCGGAAAATACCGGCCATAAAAGTGATGTAATAATCTTCAAGTGTTCCCTCTGTTATCTCACCTTTTTTGAGTAACTGCTCAACCATGTACAAGCCTAAGATATCGGCTTTGCCTTCTTCTAAAGCACTGGCATGTTCTTGTAAAGACTGACGAACAGTGCCTTTATCTGTGATAGTATTTTTTATCCCTAAACCATGAGCGACTTCGTGGAACATGGTATTGGCAAAAAATGCATCGAAAGTAATGTGTTTACGTTGCTCAGGAACAATTAACTGCTCAGCGATTGGCACCAATATTTTATCAAACTTAGCGCGCATAGCATTTTTCAGTTGTAAACGGCGAGTGCCTTTTTCAAGTTGTACTTGTTCGTCATTTGGTAAGTTAATGGCAATAGTTTTACTGCCAGCATTAGAATGACCTGCGTAGTAAACAACATCATATGCATTTAAGTCCGCATCAGAGCCAGGCACTTCTTGTTTGTATTTGGCATCAACAGGGAGGCCTTTTTGTAGCTCTGGTAAAAATGCTGCAAATTTAGCAAGGCGCTCTGACCATGCTAAATCTTTCACTAAGACATACGATTCAAAGGCTGCGCGAGAGCCGAACAATTGATCTTCATAGGTTTCGATTGGACCAATAACGATATCGATGGGGTTGTTCTTCATGTCCATCCAAGCAAAGTCTGATGCTTGATAATCATCGTTTTGTAGTGCATCTGCACGTAAGTTCAGGTAACTAGCAAACTCTTTATCATCGGCAAGCTTGCTCGCCTCACGTAATAAGTTAGCTGCTTTTTCAAGCGCTTTAGCATATTCAACCGAATAGGCAACGCTATACAGCTTGCCTTGTTCATCTCGCTTAATTACTGAATACAGACCATTTTTATCTGCTACGTCAGCCTTGTTTAGCTCTTCTTTAGTGATATCGGCTGGATAAAATTGAGCTCCGGCTGTTTTATCTTCATAGCCTGACAAAAAGACTTGATCGCCATTTAATCTATCCCATGGTCCATAGTTAATATCGGCAAATTTTTGTACTTTAGGATCATTGATTTTGGCTAAAAATGCCGCTTTATCTTCACCAAATGCTTGGCGCCAGAATAGATCATCCATAATTTTAGACGCATCAATAAGTTTTGCTATTAACGCTTTTTGGTTGTCGCTTAAATGTGATAAATCAGTGGTTAAACTAAAATCGGTATAGATATCAAGGCGACTAGTGTCAGCGTTAATAAGTTGTGGGCCGCTATCTTGTACTTGCTTTGTAGGGGCTGCAGCAGCATTTGACGCTTTAGGTGCGCTGGCTTGATCAGAACATGCACTAAGAAAAACGGCACCGGTAAGAATAAGTGCTTGGCTAATTTTATTGAGAGTCATTATATTGCCTGTTAAAAAGTAAGTTTAATTATAGATACCCTTGAGAGGGTATTTCGCTTCCTTGTTATGCCAGCATTAAAGCAAATCTTATGCGCAAATAGCAAGTTTCCTGTGTTGCGATGGTCTAAGCGAAGGGATATAAACTGTAGTAGAAAAATAAACTAACATAATTTCTATAATTTCCTTAACTTTAGCGGTAACTTAGACAATACTGTATCTATAAGAAATAAACACTCCATGGTTTGGATGTATTAAAAAATCAATACAAAAGGATGGCACATTTATGTCAACAGAAAACGCACTACTGACCATTTTGGTTGATCGTATTAATAATGACACGTTAGTTTTACCAACCTTGCCTGAGGTTGCGGTTCGTGTACGTCAAGCTGCCGATAATCCAGATGTAAATTTAGCGCAAATGGCTGATGTGATCTCTCATGATCCGGCATTAGCAGCACGGATGATAAAAGTCGCAAATAGTGCTTTTATGGGGCGCACAGTTAAAGTTTCTAATATAAATCAAGCGGTAACGAGAATTGGTCTGCGTCAGATCAAAAATATCGCAACAGCAATGGCGATGGAGCAACTATTTGTTTCAAATAATGAGCTGATCAAAGGTTATATGGATAAGGCATGGCAGAAAACTTTAAAAGTAGCATGTCACTCAATTACTGTGATGGAGTTTTTCCTTAAGAAAAACAAGCAGACCTCATTGAATCGTGACACCATTACACTCGCATCATTGGTTTATAACATTGGTGTATTGCCTATTTTGACGGAAGCGGAACGTCACCCAGAAGTATTTGCCAATCCAAGCTTTTTAGCGCATGCGATTCAAAAGCTTAGCGGTAAAGTAGGGGGAGCCATCATGCGCGCTTGGGAGTTTACTGATGAATTTGTTGAAGTAGCAGAAAGCTGGGCCAATCCTAACTATCGTCCAGAACATATTAGCTATGTTGATTTCATTCGTATCGGTGCGATTATGGAAGGTATTTTACAAGTTTCAGATAAGTCAGCGGCATTACAAACTTACATTGATAAAGGTGTGATCCCATCACTGGATATTTTCTCAAGTGATGAATACAACGATATGCTTGATGATGTGAAATCAGTATTTAATTAAGCTAAGTCGTCAGTTAAAAAAAGCGCCAATAGGGCGCTTTTTTAGTATTTAAAACTTAGTCAAAATTTAGGCTAAATCTTCAACGTCACCTAAACCAGCCGTAAGTTCTTCTAGCATTAGCTTAATTTCTTCAGAAGCGAGAATAAAGTCAGCATCAAGTTTGACTAACATATCTTCTTTAGGGATGTCGGCGTTTTCTTCTTTTAATGTTTCAGAGTAGCTTAAGCGCTTAATAGAGCCATCATTTTGCAGCATGAACTTCAGGCGCTCTTGCCAATCTAGTGCAAGTTTAGTTACGCGTTTACCGCTTTCAAGGTGCGATTTAACTTCATCACAAGCTAAATCATGGCCTTTAAGCTTAACTTGAGCACCGCTATCGTCTGCTTCTTCAAGCTCTGCGTCAGAGCCTATAGCAAAGCCTTCAGGTGTACTGAAGTTAGTTAACCAGTCCGTTAAAAACACATCTAAATCATAGTTTGCAAATGCAGGAACTACCGGCAATGTACCCAATGATTTGCGCAGTAGTGCCAGTAACTCTTCTGCTTTATTAAAACTACCACTGTTAACGACTACCCAGCCATTTTCTTGGTCAATAAAGGCAAACTGTAAACTCGACTTTTTAAAGGCTTGCGGTAATAAGCTATGGAGGATATTTTCTTTGAGCTCGTCTTTTTCTTTTTTCTTAACAGGGCGATTTTCTTCGGCTTCGATAAGTTCTATTTTTTCAGCAACCATGTCGTTGATAACGGATGCAGGAAGTACTTTTTCTTCACGTTTAGCACAAACCAAAATACTCTTTTGTGAGAAATGAGAAAGGGTATCACCATGTTTACCAAAGGCTTTGGTCCAGCCAAATGTACTTAAATCTTGACTACCGCAAGGGCGAAATAAATCTTGCTCTAAGGCTTTCTCAAAGTCTTCTTGGGTGTACGACACGTCTTGCTTAAAGCGGTAACAAATAAGGTTACTAAACCACATAGGGAGATTGATCCATTCGGTAAATTTGCCCAATCATAACAATAAAAAGCTGATGCGCAAATGACTGATTGGCCAAACGTTTAGCAATTAAGCAAAGTGTTAGGCAAACAGTCTCGGCGCATTAGTTATTAAATATAGACAAAGGTTTTGGCATGTCTTTAGGGAAACTAATATGATAATGCAAGCCGTTCCCCGGTGAGCTTGTCGCATCGATTTCGCCGCTCAAGGTTTGCTTAACCAAATTGAAAGTAATGTGTGTGCCCAGACCACTGCCGCCTTGATCGCGTTTAGTCGTAAAAAATGGGTCAAATAGTTTTTCAAGTTGCTGTTCGGTAACGCCATTACCATTATCTTTAAAGTCGATAATTACTTGGTCATCTTCATCTTTAATAGCAATGTCTATAATGCCATTGCTGACACCATCAAAGCCGTGGATCAATGAATTCATAATCAAGTTGGTAAATATTTGACTGATAGCACCAGCAGGTAGATTTAAGGTTAAGTCTACCGGGCAATCTAAATTTATATGATGGCTGGTATTTTTTATCTTAGGGTGTAACGAACGAATAATTTCACCAAGGTATTCTTTTAGGTTGATTGTGCGCACGGCTTCACTGGCTTGATCAACCGCAATTTGCTTAAAGCTGGCAACCAGCTCTGAAGCACGGTCTAGGTTAGTGGTTAATAGGCTAGTACTTTGTTTGGCATCATTGATAAACTCTTCAAGTGCTTTAGGCGAGAGTGTTTTATCTTTGTAAGCATTTTCAATTTGTATTAGGCGCTCTTGCAAAAAGGATGAGGCTGTAACTCCAATACCGACCGGGGTATTTATATCGTGGGTAATACCGGCGACTAAACCACCTAAAGCAGCCATTTTTTCTGAGCTGACTAAACGCTCTTGCGCCATATTGAGTTCATCAACATAGCGTTGCATTTCAGTGTGTTTGGTGAGCAGCTCTTGTTCAGTATGGCGACGCAAATCAACTTCTTCGGTGAGCGTTAGTTTTTGTTTTTCCAACTCGTATTTTTGTTGCTGTAAATCCATCATAGCTTGACTTAAATTTGATGTTTTACGTGCCACTTCTTGTTCAAGTTGTAGATTTTGCTGATCGAGCTTTTCGTTACTTATTATTAATGCTTTTTGAGTTTGTTCAAGCTCTTTGCGGTATTGCACAACTTTATCGATCAACTTATTGAATGATTGCTCCATTACTTTTAATTCGTTGTGCTCAGTTGTTTCAATTTCGATATGTTGACCTTCGAGGTCATCTAATTGAAGATCTTCAATTTGCTCTGTTAGTTGTGCTAGAGGTTCTGTGAGTAGTTTTCTAAATGCCATTAAGAATAAGATGATTAAAAATGTAGTTTTGATCATCGCATTGCCAATTAAAAAATAAATTGAGATCATAATGCGACTAAATACCACTTCTCGGCTCGAAAATAGCGTGACATCACCAACTTGGGTGGCGCGGCCAGAAAATTCAAAGATCAATGGAAAGGTATAACCGAATAAGCCAGATGGAGTATCTTCGATAATGGCTTCTTCTTGTACTAATTGTTGGCTGTATAGCTCGCGAATATCGAGTGAGCGACCTAATTGTGAGATTATTTCGCCGCTATCGTCACGCACAATAATACCTTCAATCATTGGAATTGCTAATAAGCCTTCTGCTGTGGTGATGGTTTGTTTAGTGTTTAGCTCCCAAATAGCACGGGTTAAACTACGACTAAATGTTTTTTGTAAGGTCGTCAGTTCGTCACGTATATAATCTTTCGTGTTTACATATTCTGCAATAACTTGCCCGCACGTGACTACAAAAGTTAATAAAAAGTAGACGGATAACACGCTGGTAAGTAGCTTTTTTGATAGGCTTTTTTGTAGCATCGGTGGCCTATAGCTCCTTTATTTTTTTCACAAAGCTTAATTAATACCCTAGCAACGAGTACACTCAGTACTAAAGTTAGCTAATAAATGTTTAAAAATAAATAAAATAATCTTATTTAACAGTACAAACATTGTTAATTTTCTTTTTTCAGCAAAAACTTAAGCTTATCGCTGTTAAATTTTTGTGTTATAAAATCACAACAGTATTATAACATTATTATTTACTGAGTGATTTGTTGTCTACTCAGTAATCTATTATACGTATTTTAGTTGTCTATATTATGAATTTTTCCGTACTGGTGTGTGATGATTCAACAGTAGCACGCAAACAAGTTATACGCTGTTTAAATGAGTGTATCGCAGCAGATATTATGCAAGCAAAAAATGGCCGTGAAGCGTTGGAGTTAATGCATATACATAACTTCGATTTACTGTGTCTTGACTTAACTATGCCCGAAGTCGATGGAGTACAAGTTCTTGAGAGTATTAAAGCACAAAAGATTGAATGCTTTGTGCTGGTTATCTCGGCAGATATTCAACTTGAAATGAAACAACGTGTCGCTAAGTTGGGAGCTATAGCCTTCGTTGATAAGCCGATAGATAAAACAAGATTAAATGAAATACTGCATAAATTCGGCATTCATTAGATTTCTTTATAATCAAAAAGCATAATTTATCTTTTTATTTGGGGTTGACAGAATAGGCCTGTTTAAGGCAGTCTAAGGGCTATGAAAACAAATAATCACGCATTGACCATTATTATTACAACCACCATTCTTACTGGATAGTGGCATAGGTCGGTGCAACAAATTTAAAGGCCTGTGTTCACAACGAACACAGGCCTTTTTTCGTTTTATGGGATGAGGAAACATAAAAAATGCGAGTATTAAAATTTGGTGGGTCGTCACTTGCTGACTTTGCCTGCCTACAACAGGTAGCACAGTTAGTTAAAGCACAATTAAAAGACGAAATGTTATTGGTGCTATCCGCTCCAGGTGGCATGACCGATTCATTGGTTGCACTGGCAAGCGCTGCTGAACAAGGACTTGATTATGATACACAGTGGCACGCATTAATTGAGCGTTGCCAAAGCTTAAAAGCAGCCGTAGAAGCTGAATATGGTAGTGTTCAAAACTGGCCTGATTTAAACGAACTGCAAAATAAGCTAGCGGGTGTCAAACTCATCCAATGTTGTCCAGATCAAGTGCGTGCTTATGTTATTAGTTTTGGTGAGCGCATCAGTGTATCACTGATGCAGTGTTTATTAAGCTCACATAACGCCCACTACCTCGAAGCAACCGATTGCATTGTATCAACTAATGGTCATATTGATGCGGAAGCTGATCTAGTGGCGAGTAAAATTCGTTTTCAAACGGCTTTAAAAGCTAATCCTGCGACTATTTATATTATGCCTGGCTTTACAGCTAGCAACGAACAAGGCCAGCTAACTACACTGGGACGTAATGGCTCAGATTATTCAGCCGCAATTGCAGCAGCGTGTTTAGAAGCGCAAGTATGTCAAATTTGGACTGACGTTGATGGTGTGTACAGTGCTGATCCGCGTTATATCAAAAAAGCCTCTAAAGTTGATTTTTTATCATATAAAGAAGCGATGGAGCTTTCTTACTTTGGTGCCAAAGTTCTCCATCCTAAAACAATTCTACCGTGCGCTAAAGCTGGCGTGCCGTGTGAAATTAAAAATACCCATAATCCGGATGCACAAGGATCACTGATCAGTAATGATAATGTGTCATCGGAGCCGGTAAAAGCGTTATCTAGTTTACAAAATCTTGCGATGCTAACGGTTTCAGGCCCCGGCATGAAAGGTAAAGTAGGCATGGCATCAAAAGTTTTTAATGCCCTTGCTCACGATAATGTTTCGATTGTACTGATCACTCAATCGTCATGTGAATTTAGTATCAGCTTCTGTGTCCATGAATCAGATTTGCCATTGGCTCTTGAGGCATTGCAAACTGCGTTTGAGCTTGAATCACAGGCGGGACTAATTGAACCTGTACAAGTGCAGCGTAATTTAGCAATCGTTACTTTAGTGGGTGATAATATGCGCGCTCATAAAGGCTTAGCTGCTAAATTTTTCGCATCACTCGCCCAAGCACAAGTTAACATTGTCGCTATTGCCCAGGATTCAACTGAAAGTGCAATTTCAGCAGTGATTGACGGCGAGCTGTGTAATGATGCTGTAAAAGTGTGTCACGAAAATTTCTTCACTCATATCCCATCAATTGATGTATTTTTATTAGGCTGTGGTTTAGTTGGCCAAGAACTTATTAAGCAGTTAGAGCGTCAGCAAGCATGGCTTGAAAAACGTAATATCAAACTAAACTTATATGGTGTTGCTAATTCACGTCAATTACATCTTGATAGCGAAGGAATTGCTTTTGACGATTGGCAGCAAAAGTTGGCAGCATCAGAACAACCGTTTGACCTCAAACTGGTTGAACAATTTGTTAGGCAAAATCATTTAATCAATCCAGTACTAGTTGATTGTACGTCTTCAGATGTTTTAGCGGCTCAGTATGTAGACTTTTTGAATGCCGGTTTCCACGTTGTGGCTGCAAATAAAAAAGCCAATACAAGTTCATATGCTTATTACCAAGATTTAATTACAGCAACGCAAAAAAATAATCGTAAGTTTTTATACGAAACAAATGTCGGTGCAGGTCTTCCTGTAATCGATAACTTACAGTCACTGTTTGGTGCTGGCGATGAGTTACTTGAATTTAGCGGAATTTTATCCGGTTCATTGTCATATATGTTTGGCGCATTGCAAGATGGTTTATCACTGTCTGAGGCAACCATTAAAGCCAAAGAAAGTGGTTTTACTGAGCCAGATCCACGTGATGATTTATCGGGCACTGATGTCGCGCGTAAGTTATTAATTATTGCCCGCGAAGCAGGTATGAAATTAGAGTTGAGCGATATCGAAGTTGAATCAGTGCTTCCTCCGGGTTTTGCCCAAGGTGATAACGTTGACGAATTTATGGCTAAATTGCCAAGTTTAGATGCTGCGTTTAATGACCGTATTCAAAGTGCCGCAAGTGAAGGCAAAGTGTTGCGTTATGTCGGTACTATCAAACAAGGCCACTGCAAAGTAGGTATTGAAGCGGTAGATGAAAAGCATGCTCTGGCTGTTATTCGTGATGGCGAAAATGCCTTAGCAATTTTGAGTGCATACTATCAACCACGTCCATTTGTTATTCGTGGTTATGGTGCCGGCTCAGCAGTGACTGCGGCCGGGGTATTTGCTGACATTTTAAAAACGTTATCGCGCTAGGAGAGTATAATGATCGAAGTATATGCTCCAGCCTCAATCGGTAATTTTGCAGTTGGTTTTGATGCCTTAGGTGCTGCGCTTGCTCCTATTGATGGCACGTTATTAGGTGATGTTGTTGCGGTAAGTCCTAGCGAGCTTGACGAATTTATATGCTCTGGCGATTACGCAGATAAACTACCAAGCGATGCCAGTGAAAATTTAGCGTATCAGTGTTTAGTGAATTTTCGTGAACATGTAGCGCCAACCATGCCAAGCGTTAAACTGGAATTAAAAAAGAACTTACCAATTGGCTCGGGTCTTGGTTCAAGTGCTTGCTCTGTAGTAGCCACATTTGCGGCGCTGGATCAGTTTGCAGGTACTGCACTGAGCCAAGTGCAGTTAATTGAATTAATGGCTGATTTTGAAGCGATTGTCAGTGGCGGTCGTCATTACGACAATATCACTCCGTGTTACTTGGGTGGTTTGCAGCTTACTGGTGATTTAATTCCAAATAAATCAATTGCTTTACCGGTTGATGAGCGTTGGTATTACGTAGCGGCTTTTCCTGGTTTTTCACTTAATACCGCTAAAGCGCGTTCAGTGTTACCAAAACAGCTAAGTATGCATGCGAGCGTTGAATTTGCGCAGCGCTTATCAGCGTTTAGTACTTTATTGTTAACTAGCCGATTTGATGAAGCACTCTCAATCATGAGTGATGAAATAGCGGAGCCGCATCGTGCGCCACTGATCAACGGTTTTAGTGAAGCTAAAGCGGCGCTGCCAGAGTTTGGTGCTGAGATTGTCAGTATCTCAGGTGCTGGTCCTACATTATTTACCGTGTGCAAAACGCTTGAAGCTGCACAGCAATGCGCACAGTGGCTTGAACAAAACTATATTAATGAGCAAGGCTTCTGCCACATTTGTAAACTCGATAACGCCGGCACGCGTCAGCTATAAGAATTTAAGGAACTAATAATGCAATTACATAATTTAAAAGATGATTCTCAAAAAGTGTCGTTTGTTGAAGCGGTTAAAACAGGTTTAGGACGTAATCAAGGAGTATTTTTCCCTGAATCGCTCGCGCCTTTAGCTGATGTTGATAGTTTACTCGATATGGACTTTGTTACTCGTAGCAGTAAGATTTTATCGCATTTGATTGGTGATGAATTACCTGCTGATACGGTTGCACAAATGGTGCAAAATGCCTTTAACTTTCCTGTTAAATTAGTTGAAGTTGAAGACAATATTTATTGTTTAGAGTTGTTCCATGGGCCAACGCTTGCATTCAAAGACTTTGGCGGTCGCTTTATGGCTGAGTGCTTGGCACAATTTAGCCAAGGTGAAAAAACCACAATACTCACAGCAACCTCAGGGGACACTGGGGCAGCTGTTGCGCATGCGTTCTATAACAAGCCAAATATTGATGTGGTTATCCTGTTTCCAAAAGGTAAAATCTCATTAGCACAGCAAAAATTGTTTACTACTTTGGGTAATAATATCCATTGCTACGCTGTAGATGGTAGCTTTGATGATTGCCAAGCGATGGTTAAAAATGCCTTTTTAGATGATGAAGTTAAATCTCGCTTAGGTTTAAATTCAGCTAATTCTATCAATATAAGTCGCCTTGTTGCACAAGTATGTTATTACTTTGAAGCAATAGCGCAATTACCAAAAGAGCAGCGCGCCAAAGCACATATCTCAATACCTAGTGGTAACTTTGGTAATGTATGTGCGGCGATGATCGGTGCGGTGATTGGTTTACCGGTCGCTAAACTTAGCGCTACAACCAATCAAAATGACACTGTACCGCGCTTTATCCTTGATAAAAACTGGGCGCCTAATGCCACAATCGAGTCATTGTCTAATGCCATGGATGTGAGTAAACCTAATAATTGGCCACGTGTACAAACCATGCTTGATAACAAATGGTTTAGTTATGATGATTTTTATTCAACTAGTGTTGATGAAAATGATACCCAAGCAGTGATGAAAAAAATTCATCAAACAGGCTATGTTGCAGAACCACATACAGCGATTGCTTATCAGGGCCTAAAAGCTAACTTAGCAACTGATTCTGCTGGTATTTTTCTGGCAACAGCGCATCCGGCTAAGTTTAAAGAAAGTGTTGAAGAGATTTTAAATATTGAACTTGAAATGCCAAAACCACTAGCTGATGCATTAGCTAAACCATGCTTAGCCGAGGATATCGCAGATGATTACGATATCCTGCGTGAAATATTATTAGCTAAACTAGGTTAGTTTTTACCCGCTAAGTAAAACTAAAAATAAACGGCATATGTGAAAGCAATGTCGTTTTTTATTGCTTTAAATTGTACTTAATAGCAGTAATGGAAAATTAAACTATTGAACGTGAACGGCGGTTTAGCACTCGTAAACAAAAAATTAAAATGGCTATAAGGCAGATCATAATCCCTGCAAGTATAACTAATTCATTCGCTACCCAATGGATTAGGAGTAATCCGCACATAAATAAAATAAATGGTTTAAATTCATAATAATAAAAGTGTTTGTTAACTTTAATGCGATTTACTTTATGATCTTTACGCCGTGAATTTGAGCGTAATCGCCAAATATTGGCACCATTGAAGAATAAAAAAATACCAATGGCTGTTGGTAAAACAGTGCTGAAAAGTAAAATGCAAAGTCCGCCAACAATGACATAACAATAAGGAATTGATTCGTAGATAGGTTTAGCTAGCATAGTAAATTAGTTCATCATCCATGATTACATTGGTATCATAATAGTGTAAACAATCGCGAATGCAACAGATTAAGGTATAAATAATGTAAATGTTATTTGCTTTTATTCATTAAAATTTCTGATGCTTTAATAAAAAAATATCATTACAAAAACACTGTGAATTAAATTCAATCCCTGTTTAAATATGTTCATCTTTACACCATAGGCAAATTGACGTTTTCAGCGTATAATTCAGCCTTCAAAATACCATACACGTTGCCCTAGGAGCCCCCATGTTAGAACGTAGCATGAATATTTCGGATTTCGATCCAGAGTTATTTGAAGCAATCACTAAAGAGACTGCTCGCCAAGAAGAACACATCGAGCTTATCGCATCTGAGAACTACTGTAGCCCACGCGTACTAGAAGCGCAGGGTTCACAGCTAACAAACAAATATGCTGAAGGTTATCCGGGCAAGCGTTACTACGGTGGTTGTGAGCATGTTGACGTGGTTGAACAACTAGCGATTGACCGTGCAAACGAATTGTTTGGTTCAGATTATGCTAACGTTCAGCCTCACGCAGGTTCACAAGCAAATGCTGCTGTGTTCTTAGCTTTATTAGATGCTGGCGATACAGTGTTAGGTATGAGCTTAGCTCATGGTGGTCACTTAACGCATGGTTCACATGTAAGCTTCTCTGGTAAGCTTTATAACGCAATCCAATACGGACTTGACGAAGCGACTGGCGAGATTGATTACGCACAAGTTGAAGCACTTGCACTTGAGCACAAACCAAAAATGATCATCGGTGGTTTCTCAGCATACTCAGGTATTGTTGATTGGGCTAAATTCCGTGAAATCGCTGACAAAGTAGGCGCTTACTTGTTTGTTGATATGGCTCACGTTGCAGGTCTTATTGCTGCTGGTGTTTACCCAAGCCCAGTACCACATGCACACGTTGTTACTACAACTACGCATAAGACATTAGCTGGCCCTCGTGGTGGTTTGATTATTTCTGCTTGTGGCGACGAAGCTATTTATAAAAAGCTTAACAGTGCAGTATTCCCTGGTGGTCAAGGTGGTCCTTTATGTCACATTATCGCTGCCAAAGCAGTGGCATTTAAAGAAGCATTACAACCAGAGTTTAAAGTATACCAAACTCAAGTTGTGAAAAATGCTAAAGCTATGGTTGCAGTAATGCAAGAGCGCGGTTATAAGATCGTATCTGATAAAACAGAAAACCACTTGTTCTTACTTGATCTAATTGATAAAGACATCACTGGTAAAGACGCAGATGCGGCTTTAGGTAATGCTAATATCACCGTAAATAAAAACTCAGTACCAAATGACCCACGTTCACCGTTTGTAACGTCTGGTTTACGTATTGGTTCACCGGCAATCACACGCCGTGGTTTTAAAGAAGCAGAGTCTAAAGAGCTTGCTGGCTGGATCTGTGACGTACTAGACAACATCAACGATGAGTCAGTACAAGCACAAGTAAAAGAGAAAGTTAAAGCAATCTGTAAAAAATTACCTGTTTACGCTTAATTGAGTTACAAACAGTAATTTAGATCACAATAGCTTAGTTTTTTGCTATTATAAAGGCCGCCTAAAAGCGGCCTTTTTTGTTTTTAACGGAAGCTGATACCTATGCATTGTCCATTTTGCACCGCAAAAGATACCAAAGTGATTGACTCGCGTTTAGTGGGAGGTGGCCACCAAGTAAGGCGACGCCGTGAATGCAATGAATGTCATGAACGCTTTACTACCTTTGAAGGCGCAGAACTTGTAATGCCTCGGGTGATCAAACAAGACGGTAGCCGTGAACCTTTCAATGAAGATAAACTCCTTAATGGTCTACACCGTGCATTAGAAAAACGCCCCGTCAGTACCGAGCAAGTTGATGAAGTGGTCAATATTATTAAATCGCAATTACGTGCCACCGGCGAGCGTGAGATTTCCAGTCACCTGATTGGCGAATGCATTATGGAAGCGCTGAAAAAACTCGATAAAGTCGCTTACGTCAGATTTGCATCGGTATACCGTTCATTCGAAGATATTCGTGAATTTGGTGAAGAAATTGCCCGTTTGGGAGAGTGATATGAACCAATATCAGTTTAGCGAACAAGATTTCTCTTATATGACCCGAGCGATTGAGCTTGCCAAACAAGGATGCTTTACTACCACCCCAAACCCAAACGTTGGCTGTGTATTAGTAAAAAATGACGTTATTGTTGGTGAAGGTTTTCATCAAGTTGCCGGCCAAGGCCATGCTGAAGTGAATGCATTAGCAATGGCGGGTAGCCAAGCCTTTGGTGCAACTGCTTATGTCACGCTTGAACCTTGTAGCCATTTTGGTCGCACACCGCCGTGTGCCGAAGGTTTAAAAGCTGCTGGCGTGGTAAAAGTAATTGCTGCTATGGTTGATCCAAACCCGCAGGTGGCCGGTAAAGGTTTAGCTATTTTAGCGGACGCGGGCATTGAGGTTGCGTCAGGTTTGTTAGAACAACAAGCAAGGCTGTTAAACCGTGGCTTTTTAAAGCGCATGGAGCAAGGTATGCCATTTATTACCTGCAAAATGGCCGCAAGCCTTGATGGTAAAACGGCACTTAAAAACGGTCAAAGTAAGTGGATAACTGGCCCTAAGGCTCGCCAAGATGTGCAACTACAGCGCGCACAAAGCTGCGCTATTTTAACCGGCGCGGACACAGTATTAGTTGATAATGCAAAACTCAATGTTCGTGTTGATGAGCTGCCAGAGCCGTTACCAACGCAATTACCTGTACGCCAACCTGTACGTATTATTATTGATTCACAAAATCGTTTAACACCTGAGCTAGCATTATTTAGCATTGCCAGTGAAGTAATTATTATTACCACTGAACTTGATAAATCACAGCAATGGCCTCATTACGTAAGCCATATTGTAGTACCAGAAAAAAATAATAAAGTTGATTTAGTGGCTGCCATGAAACTTCTAGCGCAGCAACAGTTTAATCATATTTGGTTAGAGGCAGGGGCAACCTTAGCGGGCCAAATGACTGAATGTAATTTAATTGATGAATATATTGTTTATCTGGCGCCGAAGTTGTTAGGGAATGACGGCAAAAGCTTACTAAACTTTACAGAGCTGACAAGTATGCAAGACGTTGTTAATTTATCAATTAATGAGTGTGTGTGTATCGGTGACGATATTCGTATCACGGCGACACCACGCAAAGCCTCATCTAAACCAAATAATTAAAGAGTAACCACTATGTTTACTGGGATCATCGAAGCGACGGGCACTATTAGCGAGTTACAACAAAAGCAAGGCGATTTAGCTATCCGCATTAAAAGTAATAACCTTGATATGGCCGATGTAAATTTAGGCGATAGCATTGCAACTAATGGGGTTTGCTTAACGGTTGTGGCCAAGCACAGTGATGGATTTAGCGCTGACTTATCAAATGAGACGATCAGTTTAACGGGATTTGCTCACTATAAACAAGGGCAAACTGTAAACCTTGAGAAAGCCATGCAGCCAGTATCTCGTTTAGGTGGTCACTTAGTTTCAGGGCATGTTGATGGCATCGCGACTATTACCGCAATTACGCCTAATGCGCGTGCCGTTGAGTACTGGTTAAGCACCGATGTAGAACTAATGAAATATATTCCTTATAAAGGCTCGGTATGCATTGATGGTATTAGCCTAACAGTAAATGCAGTAGCAGATAATAAATTTAAACTGACAATTGTGCCGCACACTAGTGAGCAAACAACTATTGCTGATTTTAAAGTAGGCACGCAAGTGAACTTAGAAGTAGATCAAATCGCGCGTTATTTAGAGCGTTTGATCAAAGGGGCAGAGCAGCCAGCTAGTTCAGATATTTCGATGAGTTTACTCGCCCAAGCCGGTTTTATTAAATAAACGCACTCCACAACTTACACGAGCAGATTATGAATTTACACAGCGCACAAGAAATTATTGATGACATTAAAGCCGGTAAAATGGTTATTTTAATGGATGATGAAGACAGAGAAAATGAAGGCGATTTAATTATCGCAGCCGAGCACATTAGTGCTGAAGCGATCAATTTTATGGCCACTCATGGTCGCGGCTTAATTTGCCTAACAATGACTCAAGAGCGCTGTGAGCAACTTGATTTACCATTAATGGTAAAAAACAATGGTGCGGCATTTTCGACTAACTTTACGATGTCGATTGAAGCATCGAAAGGTGTGACTACGGGGATTTCTGCTGCTGATCGCGCTCGTACTGTGCAAGCTGCGATTGCCAAAGGTGCTGTACCAAGTGATATCGTTCAACCTGGGCATATCTTTCCTATTATGGCACAACCAGGTGGCGTATTAACGCGTGCCGGTCACACTGAAGCCGGTTGTGATTTAGCCCGCTTAGCCGGTTTAGAGCCTTCATCAGTAATTGTGGAAATTCTTAATGCTGATGGCACCATGGCGCGTCGTCCTGATTTAGAAGTATTTGCTGAGCAACATAATATCAAAATTGGCACTATTGCTGATTTAATTGAATACCGTAACATGAATGAAACCACCATTGAGCAAGTGGCAAAATGTAAGTTGCCAACCGTACATGGTGAGTTTGATTTAGTTACTTATAAAGATACCATTGACGGCCAGTTACATTATGCGCTGTTAAATGGTGAGGTTAAAACGAATGAACCAACCTTAGTACGGGTTCATTTAAAAAGTACCTTCAATGATATTTTGTTATCTGATCGCAGTGCCGATAGAAGCTGGGGCTTGTCAGATGCGATGGCTTATATTGCAAAGCATCAAGGTGTGTTAGTTATTCTAGGTAAGCAAGAATGCACCGAAGAACTAGAAGCGACAGTCAAAGCGTTTGCTGCAGAAGATGCTGGTGAGACGGTCGCGCATCGTAAATTCCAAGGTACTTCACGCACCGTAGGCGTAGGGTCACAAATTTTAGCTGACTTGGGCATTGAAAAAATGCGTTTGATGAGCTTGCCTAAAAAGTACCATGCGTTATCGGGCTTTCACTTAGAAGTGGTTGACTACGTAGAGCCACAATAAGCACAACGCTTAAACTAGGCTATTATTTTATTTATATGGTATGATACGCAGCAATTTTTGCGCAATCGCAACCGCTTGAACTTATTTTTTAGGGTTATCGAATGAAAATTATTGAAGGTAATAAATACGCTCCTGGCAAGAAATTCGCTATCGTTATTTCTCGTTTTAATGACTTTATTGGTAGCAGCCTATTAGCTGGTGCTGTTGATGAATTAAAACGTACTGGTGGTGTATCTGATGATGATATTACCGTAGTTTATGTACCAGGTGCGGTAGAATTACCTTTAGCGGCGAAACGCGTTGCAGCAAAAAAAGAGTATGATGCAATCATCGCTTTAGGCGTTGTGATCAGAGGTGGTACACCACATTTTGATCTTGTCGCTGGCGAATCAAATAAAGGCTTAGCGCAAGTGTCGCTTGAGTATGATATCCCGATTGCATTTGGCGTATTAACCACTGAAAGCATTGAGCAAGCGATTGAACGCGCTGGCACTAAAATGGGCAACAAAGGCGGCGAAGCTGCTTTAGGCGCACTTGAAATGGTTAATGTGTTAGATAAAATTTAAGTTTAAGGAATTTTTGTGAAACCAGCAGCAAGACGTAAAGCACGTATCTTAGCACTTCAAGCCGTTTATTCTTGGCAATTAAGTGGCAATGCCATTGCCGATATCGAACAACAAATGTTGATCGAAAACGATGTGACTAAAATTGATGTTGAATACTTTAAAGATCTTTCGCGTGGTGTTGCTATAAATCATAAGCAACTAGACGAAGCAGTATCGCCACATTTAACTCGTCCATTTAACGAGTTAGACCAAGTTGAACGCGCTATTTTACGTTTAAGCAGCTATGAGCTGAAATTCCGTGAAGATGTACCTTATAAAGTTGCTATCAACGAAGGTATTGAGCTTGCTAAGATATTTGGCGCTGAAGACAGCCATAAATTTGTTAATGGTGTACTTGATAAAGCGGTAAAGCATTTACGTAAGTAATGCGACCGTAAAAGGAGAGCCGGCATAGGCCGGCTTTTTTGTGTATGAAGGAATTTGAATTAATAAATCGCTACTTTAAAGGTCGTGGCATAATTCGTCGCGATGTTAATTTAGGGATTGGTGACGATTGTGCATTGGTTACTGTTCCTGAAAATTGTCAGTTAGCGATTACCACCGATACACTGGTAGCAGGCGTACACTTTTTTGATGACATCGATCCGCGTGCATTAGGCCATCGTGCTCTTGCCGTAAACTTAAGTGATTTAGCTGCTATGGGGGCTGAGCCTACGTGGGTTTCGGTTGCTTTAACGTTGCCAAATATTGATGTTGAGTGGCTGGAAGAATTCACCGAAGGCATGCATGAAATCGCAGAGTATTTTAATGTGCAAATCATTGGTGGCGATACCACGCAAGGGCCGTTAACAATTACTATTTGTGCTAAAGGTACAGTGCCTGCAGGTAAAGCACTGCGCCGAAGCGGTGCTAAAGTAGGTGACTGGGTTTATGTTACAGGGCCGCTAGGTGATGCCGGGCTTGCGATTGAAGCTCGTAAGCAAGAGATTAAGATTGCTCCAGAGCACTTAAGGTACGTTAATCAACGATTTGATTACCCAACTCCGCGTGTTGCTGCGGGGCAAGTATTACGCGGTTTAGCATCATCAGCGATTGATATCTCAGATGGTCTATTGGCAGATCTTGGGCATATTTTAGCTCTGTCGCAAGTTAGCGCTTGTATTGATGTGAATAAAATACCAACCTCGGATGCATTGCGTGCTACTTTAGAACGAGATCAACAACTGCCGTTTATCCTCAATTATGGCGATGACTATGAGTTGTTATTTACGGTACCTGATAGCAATAAAAGTATGCTGGAAATGAAATTGCGCCAGTATGGTGTAGATGCAGCCTGCATTGGACAAATAAAAAGTGGTGAAGGCGAGGTTGAGCTGATGCTCGATGGCGAAAAATTAGCATATGATGATGCTGGTTTTGAACACTTCACCAAGGAGTCGGTTTGAATAAACCTGCATTATTTAATTTAAAGCGCCCTCATCAATTTTTTGGTTTGGGCTTTGGTTTAGGGTTAGCGCCTAAAGCGCCGGGTACGTTTGGTACCTTTGCTGCGCTACCGTTTATTTTTACTACTATGTATTTCCCGCTGTGGTTACAAATTGTATTTGCGGTAGTTATTAGTATTTTTGGTATATGGGCATGTGGCAAAACCGCTGATGATCTGGGAGTACATGATCATCCCGCGATTGTATGGGATGAAGTTGCCGGATTTTACATTACCATGATCGGAGCTGCATTAAGTTGGCAGTCTTTGTTAGTGGGTTTTTTGTTATTTCGTTTTTTTGATATCGCTAAACCAGGTCCTATTCGCTTTCTTGATAAGCGGGTTCATGGTGGTGTAGGTATTATGGCGGATGATGTTTTAGCTGGTATATTTTCTTTAATTTGTGTTCAGGCATTGTTTAAAATGGGTTATTTGCCCTTTTAACCTTAGTTTTGCAACGAGGTATTGACGTTATGATGCGATTTTTATTGGTTATTATTGTGCTGTTCTGCAGTATGCCAAGTAAGGCGTCAATTACCGACTATGTTGTAAAACAATGGAATATGCAAAATGGCTTACCATCGCAGTCACTTAAAAGTGTCGTGCAAGATAAGCAAGGCTATATGTGGCTGGGAACTCAGTTTGGCCTCAGTCGCTTTGATGGCAATACATTCACTAATTACAACACCTTAAATAGTAATTTCTTACCCAGTAACGGCATTAATAAATTACTAGTCGATAGCGAAGGCTATTTATGGATTGGTACTAAAGATGGTATTGTGGTCATCGATCCCACCACTATGGCAGCGCAAGAGTTTAGTGTAAAAGGCCCTGTACGCGATGTTATCGAAGATGCGAAAGGCAGTATTTGGATAGCAGCGAATGGCCTGTACTTTGTATCTCGCAATCAGATCAATGTCAGCGCAGTGCATGACTTACTAGTCCCTGTGATGAGTGCCAGTTCAGTAAAGCAGATTGTTGGTACTGTCAGTCAGCTGGCATTATCGCCAGAAGGGATCTGGCTGGTGAATGAACGATACTTGCTACGGTTAACTAATTCCTCCTCTGATTTTGCAAAATTACGCTTAGAACTAACTGCTAAGGTATCTATACCTGAGCGTTTAGCACAAACGATTATTCACGATTTAGCATGGCTGGAAGGCAACTTATATTTAGCGTCAGAGCTCGGTGCTTACTTTTTAGATTTAGATGACGAGTTAAGGCCCTTTCCACTGCCCAATGCGAATAACTCAGCGGTTTATAAATTTATGAGTGACTCAAATGGAGCACTGTGGATTTCGACCTATGGGCGCTTACTGTTTCGAGACAACTCCGGCGATTGGCAATGGGTTGAACCGAGCCAACTTGACCAAAGTATTTGGTTTGCTGATTTATATCGCGATAATGATAATAATATTTGGCTTGCGAGTTTTAGTGAAGGATTATGGCTTGCGCACGAAGGCCGAATAGAACGTCACTCAGCTATATCACAAATGACCGAAGCGGTTATGGCCATTAGCCAAGCGCCCGATGGGAGATTGTGGGTCGCTAACCGCAGTGGTGTAGGCTACTTTGATTTAGATAAAAACTTTATCAATCAAATCCCAAGTAATCAATACGGACGTGCAGCCGTGCATGATTTACAGTTTGATGGCTCACGTTTATATATCGCCACTGGACGTGGTGTGTATATTTATGAAAACAACACCTTGTTCACTGTCCCTGGACGCGCTTTAAAAGATAACCCGGTGTTTGCGATTAGTCGCTCCAGCAAAGGAGGCTTTTGGCTTGGTACTGGCCGGGGTATGTATCGGCTTAGTTACGGTGGTTTAACCCCATTTGCTTATAACGCATTTTTAGGCAGTAAGTTTATTACTTATGTCGTTGATGAAGCTAATTTTGGTTTAATTGGCACTAGCAAAGGCGCTTACTACTTTACCGATCGTGGTATTGAAAAAATTGGCGATCAAACGAGTCTTGAAGGTGCTTATGTTACAAGCATCTTAAACATTGATGGAGTTGGTATATTAATCGGCTCATTAAATGATGGTTTATTTTATCGAAGCACACAAGGGCATTGGCGTCAGTTAGATGCTACCAATGGCTTACCTTACGGTTCTATTTTTAGTTTACGTTATGATGAAAAGCTCAAGCGCATATGGGTTAGTACCATGAAAGGTGTCTACCGAATGCCGGTTGAACAGTTTAGTACCGATATTGAAAGCTTAAAAGTAGAGCAGGTTATTTCGTCATACGATCGTCAACTTGACGGTAAGGCCAGCCAGTGTTGTACCGGCCTTGGCCATGACGCTGTGGCGGAGTTAGGTAATTCAATGTGGTATCCGAGCCTACAGGGGGTCGTGGAGATCCCTAAGGATATTGAGCTGTTTGGCGTTAAACCATTACAGCCAAAGGTTGAGAGTTTAAATACTGGGATACGTAAACTTGCAACAGCTGCATTAGGGCGTAATCCTGAATTAGAAATCGATGAACGTGATATCACCCTTAAATATACAGCGATAGACTATTATGCACCGACCAGTATTGAGTTTCGCTATCGTTTAACTGGTTTAGACAGCGATTGGCGTTATGCTAATACCCGTCGTGAAGCTATTTATACCAATTTACCGCCTGGTGCATTTTTGTTTCAACTTGAGGCTAAACGACAAGGTGAAGGCTGGCAGAAGGCGCAACGTACGGAATATTCATTTGTGGTACCAAGACGGTTTGATGAAACAATTTATTTTCGGTTGTTGATCACTGGTAGTTTTATTTTATTATTTTATTTAGTGTTTTGGGTATTTAGAAAGCAAGAGCGCCGTAAGCAAACCGCGCTTGAAAGTCTGATCACGGAGCGCACCGGGGAGCTGCGACAAGCTAATGATAAGCTAAATCAAGTTAACTCACAGCTAAAGCTTATGAGTCACTCAGATGAGCTTACTGGGCTGAGAAGTCGTCGCTTCTTATTTGATCAACTACCAAAAGATATAGAGCACTTTCAGCGTAACTCACAATCATTACAAGCGCAGGGAAAATCCTTGGTGTTGCTAATCATTAATTTTGATAATTTTAGCCGCATTAATGACGCTTATGGACCGATTGGTGGTGATAGTTGTTTGCAGCAAATGGCTGCATTGCTTAACTCTCGTACCCAAGGATCTGATTATGTTGCCCGTTGGAGTGGTGATGAATTCTTGTTACTGCTACGTGACTTTAAACGCACTGCAATCGATAGTTATGTTGCGCAGCTATGTAAAGTAATCGCTGATCACACATTTAAGTTGCCCAGTGGTGACAGTATAAACTTGACCGCATCGATTGGCTTTTCATTTTACCCATTACCATTATTAGGTGGTCAGGTTATTGGTTGGGAAACCTCTGTCAACTTAGCGGATATCGCGCTACATCAAGTTAAAAAGCGCGGTGGCGATGGTGTTGCAAACATCACCTTTGATGAACAATTAGATGCCTTTGAGTTTGAGCAAACCAACAATGTTGAGCAACAACTGAGTGTATTACAAGCTAATGGTTTAGCAGATATCAAAGTGTGGATGCGCTAATTGGCTAATTATGCGTTTGCTTATTCTAAGACTGCTGTTAGTTAAAGATAAGAAATGCCTTAACTCGAAAAGTTAAGGCATTGGGAGGCCAACTAAAGGCAGTTAATTTAACTGTCCTTGATGGTTAGCGATTTAGCCAGCTTGGTAAAATAGCAACAGACTCAGGAGCTGTGAATGAGTAGCTTACGCTGGCTGCAATATCACCGCTGGGGCTATTGAGAATATTATCAAACCGCATGACTAAGCCATTTGATTTTTCGGCTACGTATAAATGATTGCCGGTAAACATAATATCGACAGGATTACCGAGCATGGTTGCAGGTCCGGCGATATTGACACTGACATTGTTCAAACCTGATCCGGTTCCTGCATTATTTAATACAAATAATTTACCATCAGTGGCGTCAGCGGCACTGCCTACATCTGAGACAATTAATGAGTCACTTAGTGGATCGTAATCAATGCCATGTATATTGGTAGGGGCTGGGAATGCGACTCCTGCTGTTGCGGGTGTAATTAAGCGATCTTCCCCGGTTACAGTGCTCATACCCGCCATTAGCTTGCTTTTAACTTCATCAAAAACAGCAATAGTCCCATTGGTTAATGCCACAAATGCTCTATCAGTAGTGACATCATAGTCAACATCCCATGGACGTGCACCACCGCTTGCTGTGAGCGTCAAAAGGGGCGTTACATCACCCGTAGTACATGTTGAGAATATTAATATTCCCGGTGTTGTGGCATTGTTTTCAGCGACAAAAATCATCCCACTGTCTGATGCTACATCAATACCTTTTGGCGAGATTAGGCCGGTATTACTGCCGCTGATGATAGAATCTTGGCTTAGTGTAAATACCTCGCCATCACGGTGCATCGCGACTTTATTGGAAATAACAATTCCACCTACAGAGGTTGTGCTGTTATCAAAGCTCGCATAGCTGTTACCGGCTTTATCAAAGGCAACACTTTCGATTGTTTGACTTGCATTATAACTGCCAATTTCACTTGTTAACTGTGCATTTAGACGTGAAATTTGTCCTGTTGTAGGGCCTGCCGCGCTTGGATTACTACTTACAGCAATACCCATCAATGGCATATTAGTCATATAACTGTCAGATACATCAGGCATATCATTATGCATCACTGTTGCGGTTATTGACTCTGGCTTAATCGTTGCGGTGACGCTATCTGGACTAATGTCACCACTGACGCCATTAAAGATATTGCTAAATACCAGAATTGCATCATTAGATTTTTCTGCAACGCGTAAGTCGCTACCAGTCAGGCTGATATCCACAGGGTTACCAAGCATAGTAGCAGGGCCAGCGATACTGCGAGCAACCGTGGTATTGCCAGTAGCAAGGGATGCGTTGTTGATCACAAATAATGCGCCGTCGGTTGCATCACTGGCACTGCCGACGTCAGAAAGTACTAATTTATTTGTATCAGCATCATAAACGATACCATGAATATTAACGGAAACTTTGTTACCGCTTGCATCACTGGGTGTGATTGTACGAGTTGCCATAGCGGTAAAGCCACCATCTACATAATTATCGTATACTGCAACATCACCATTAGTGAGTGCCACATATAAGCGATCGTTTATATCATCGTATGTTACATCCCACGGTTTTGCGTCTGTAACTGTACTAGCTAAAGGCGCTGCATTTCCTGCGGCGGTAGCACCAAAGACAGTGATCTGCATGGCATTAAAGTCAGCGGCAAAAATGAGTCCGCGCTTATTTGATATATGAATACCTTTGGGATTGACTAACGTAGTGTTGCTGCCGGTAATGGTACGATCACGATTACTGTCAAACATACCCCCATCGGCACGGCTTAATACTTGGCAAACGGTGCTAAGAGCGCCATTACCAGAATCGCTGGCTTGAATTAAATTACCTAAGCTATCAAATGCAACACCTTCATTTGCACCACTATTAAATGTTTTTAACTTTGCAGCATTTTGATTAATCAAATCAACGGTGCCTGCATTATCAGCACCATTATTAGCCAAAATAAAAGTTGCTGCTGCAAATCCTGGAGTACCATCTGATCCATTCGTGCCATCGCTACCATTTGTCCCATCAGCGCCATTACTACCATCGACGCCGTCCATGCCCATTTCACCTTGCGGGCCTACAGCGCCATCTTTTCCATCATCGCCACTACAGCCGGTTAAGCCAATCAAAATTGCTAGAGTAAGCGCAGACAAACAAAGTTTACTGGTCATTAATTGTGCGTGAATAGATTTGGTGCTTTCGCCTGATTTTAACGTTTTCATAACTTGTACCTTCTTAAATATTCCATCAAATGTGAACATACAAAGAGCTTGGCTTAAAACAGCTTATACCAATCGTGTTAAGTTGTTAGTCATTTATAGCGACGGATAAATAGAGTGATAACAAGGCATAAATTTTTATATGTAGTTGTTCTACATGAAAAATTCATAACGCCGTTAGCGCTTTATTTAGCACGCTAGAAAGGCTAAATATTTAAGTCGATTGGTATTATATAAAAGCGTGAACACTTTGCTCACGAGCTAACCTCAGTGAATAAACGTGGCAGGGAAATAATTGGATGCAAGAAAGTTGAAAAAAAGTGAGATTTTTTTAAATGTTTGAAAATAAATAACAAAGGAGCCTACGCTCCTTTGTTATTTTATTAACTTAAACTTTGGTTACTTAGTAATAAAGTTTTTTATGCTATCGAGTATACCTTGTGAGCCTAAGCCCATTTCATCATGCATTTGTTCTTGCGTGCCATGCTTGATGAACTCATCAGGAATACCTAAATTAAGGATGCTTACTGTTGCTTTTATAGCTGCTAAATATTCATTAACAGCAGAGCCTGCACCACCAACAATCGCGTTATCTTCAAGGGTTACAATGACGTCATGATCGGCTAATAAAGTGTCGATTAGTGCGCTATCAAGAGGTTTAACAAAACGCATATCAACGAGGCTAGCATTTAATTCATTGACTGCCAGTTGAGCGTTTTCAAGTAAAGTACCAAAGGATAAAACTGCGATTTTAGCGCCTTGTTTAATCACACGACCTTTACCAATTTCAAGCTCAGTCATTTGCTCGCAGATTTCAGTTGTGCCAGCACTACCACGAGGATAACGAACTGCAACAGGGCTGTTACAACGATAACCAGTGTACAGCATTTGACGACATTCATTAGTATCACTCGGTGCCATGATAATCATATTGGGGATACAACGGATAAAGCTTAAATCGTATGCGCCTTGATGAGTTTCGCCATCAGCACCAACAATACCAGCACGGTCAATTGCAAATAACACGGGTAAGTTTTGCAGAGCAACATCGTGAATAAGCTGATCGTAGGCACGTTGTAAAAAGCTTGAATAAATAGCGACAACTGGTTTTAAGCCTTCGCAGGCAAAACCTGCGGCTAAAGTAACCGCGTGTTGCTCGGCAATGGCAACATCAAAATATTGCTCAGGGTATTCTTTTGAAAAACGCACCATGCCTGAGCCTTCACGCATAGCCGGGGTGATTGCCATAAGCTTTTCATCTTGACTTGCCATGTCACACAACCAATCGCCAAATACTTTAGAAAAAGTCGCAGCGCCTGGTTTTGATTTTGGTAGGCTGGAAATCGCAGGGTCGAACTTAGGTACGCCGTGATAGCCTATTGGATCTGCTTCTGCTGGTTTATAGCCTTTACCTTTCTGGGTTTTGATATGCAGTAACTGCGGCCCTTTTAGGTTACGCATATTGCGCAGTGTATCAACCAACATGTTTACATCATGACCATCAATTGGGCCAATGTAATTTAAGCCTAACTCTTCAAAAAAGGTGCCTGGGATAACCATGCCTTTTAAGTGCTCTTCCATGCGGCTGGCTAATTCTTTTACTGGTGGCACGCCAGATAGCAGCTTTTTACTACCTTCACGAATGTTAGTGTAAAAACTGCCTGATAAGATACGAGCGAAATGATTAGTTAGTGCACCGACATTTTCAGAAATCGACATTTCGTTATCGTTTAATATGATCAGCATGTCAGATTTAACATCACCTAAGTGATTCATTGCTTCAAACGCCATGCCCGCGGTAATCGCACCATCACCAATAACCGCTACTGTTTTTCGTCCTTTGCCTTCTTTTTGCGCCGCAATTGACATGCCTAAAGCAGCAGAAATCGAGGTGCTTGAATGGCCAACACTAAAAGTGTCGTAGTGGCTTTCTTCACGAAATGGAAACGGATGTAAACCGTCTTTTTGGCGGATCGTGTGCATTTGATCACGGCGCCCTGTGAGAATTTTATGTGGGTATGCTTGATGGCCTACATCCCATACTAAGCGATCTTCAGGGGTGTTATATACATAATGAAGCGCTACAGTAAGCTCAACTGTGCCTAAACCTGATGCTAAGTGACCACTACTTTGCGAGACTGAGTTTAGTAAGTAATCACGTAACTCATTACTAAAAGCAGGTAATTTGTCTTGCGCTAAATCACGCAACTGGGCTGGTTCGTCAACCAAACCTAATAATGGATACTTGCTACTATCAAGTGTCATGATTTTTAATACATCCTTCGCTAACCAGAGGTCATTATAGCGTAATATTACTCTGATTCTTTAGTTATTTTGTACATCATTACTTGCTCAAGCTAGAGCCTAGAATTAATAATCGCGTTCAACAATATATTTTGCCAAGTTTTCTAGCTCAGAAGTGTCAGCATCTATTGCTGCTAACGCATCGAGTGCGCATTTTAGTAATGATTGTGCTTTTTGTTTTGCACCTGTAAGCCCAAGTAGAGCAGGGTAGGTCGCTTTATTTGCTGCAACATCGGAGCCTTGTGGTTTACCTAAGACTTGGGTATCACCTTCGATATCAAGAATATCGTCTTGCACCTGAAAAGCCAGCCCAATTGCATCACCAAACTGTTTTAATTGTAATAATGTTTGTTGATTTGTATCAGCTGCGCATAATGCACCTAAAGTAATTGCACAATTTAACAAAGCACCTGTTTTTAATTTATGGATACGTTCGAGCTCAGCTAAATTGACTAATTTGTCAGTCGCTGCAATATCCAGTGCTTGACCACCGACCATACCTTCAATACCCGATGCTTTGGCAAGTGCTGCAATCATTTTTAACTGTTGCTGTGCAGGAACGTTAAATGAATGGTTAGCAATTAAATCAAACGCTAATGTTTGCAGCGCATCACCGGCTAAAATAGCATGAGCTTCGCCATAGACAATATGGCAAGTCGGTCTACCACGTCGCAGGTCGTCGTCATCCATCGCGGGTAAATCATCATGAACTAACGAATAACTATGAATACATTCAATAGCAGCAGCCAACACGTCTAAATCTTGTTTATTTGCGCCAAGCATTTTTCCCGTGGCATACACTAAAAATGGTCGTAATCGTTTACCGCCATTTAAAACGCTGTAGTGGGTGGCTTGTTTGATGCTGTGCTCGGTATCGAGCGGTTGCTCAAAATACCGATTGAGAGTGGCTTCAACATCTTGTTGAGCACATTTTATTTGCTCTGTTATTAACACCCGTTATTCCAAATCATTATCAAAGTTAGTAAGTGGTGACTGACTATCACTACCCATTAAAATAGCTACTTTTTGTTCAGCTTGTTGTAACTTACTTGAAGATGCGCCGGCTAAAGCAATACCGCGTTCAAACTGTTTTAATGATTGCTCAAGGGAAAGCTCTCCTTGCTCCATTTCTGTGACGATTAAGGATAATTCATCAAGCGCTTGCTCGAAGCTTAGGTTCTCTGGTTTTTTCGTCGCCATACTGATTTAACTTAGATGATAGAAATGTGAGGCCAATTTTAGGGGGAATGCTAAACTAGGTCAAAGGGTGATGCATTTTTTTTGAATAATTAATTGTTTTCTTGCCACTTTTAATTATTTATACCTTTACTTAAGCCTTGCAGGTTATCAATGGTAGCTTAAAATGCTAAACAGGGTTGAAAACTTTCATTTCATTTTTTTCATTAAATGGTTTAAGTAATTCAATAGATTGCCGATAAGCTGTTAATAATAAAAATTTGTTGCTGGTAGCAACAAAGCATCGATTCCTCTGGAGGGGTAAGTGGATTTAGCAACCATTATAGGTATTCTCGGAGCTATTGGTCTTATTGCTATGTCAATGGTACTAAGTAGTGGCGGCGAAGTGGCTATGTTTTATAACACGCCATCGGTGGTTATTGTTTTCGGTGGTTCGATTTTTATAGTGTTATCAAACTATACGATGAGTCAATTCCTCGGTATCGGTAAAGTCGCGGCTAAAGCCTTCATGTTCAAAATAGAGTCACCTGAAGAGCTTATCGAAAAAGCAGTTGAACTTGCAGACTCGGCCCGTAAAGGCGGATTTTTAGCACTTGAGGAAGCAGAAATACCCAATGCGTTTATGCGTAAAGGGGTTGATATGCTTGTTGACGGTCATGACGCTGATGTTGTTCGTGCCACCTTGCAAAAAGATATTTCTCTTACTTCTACTCGTCATGAATCGGGGGCCGGTTTGTTTAAAGCGCTTGCCGATATTGCGCCTGCGATGGGTATGATAGGTACTTTGATTGGTCTAGTTGCGATGTTGTCGAATATGGATGACCCTAAAGCGATTGGTCCTGCGATGGCGGTAGCGCTTTTAACAACATTATATGGTGCGTTTTTAGCAAACGTGGTGGCAATTCCTATCCAAGTAAAATTGGAATTGCGTAAAGACGAAGAAGCAATGAATCAGCGGCTAATTTTAGATGCGGTATTAGGTATACAAGATGGCCAAAATCCAAAAGTCATCGAAGGTATTTTGAAAAACTACCTCGCTGAATCAAAACGAAAAGTGGATACTGAGGAGTAAGCATGTCAGATCAAGAGTGCAAGTGTCCACCACCCGGGTTACCAGCATGGATGGGTACCTTCGCGGATTTGATGTCACTATTGATGTGCTTCTTTGTACTTTTACTCGCGTTTTCAGAAATGGATGTACTTAAATTTAAACAAATCGCAGGCTCAATGAAGTTTGCCTTTGGTGTACAAAATAAAATAGAAGTAAAAGATATTCCCAAAGGAACATCCGTTATCGCGATGGAGTTCACCCCAGGTAAACCTGAACCTACTCCAATCGAAACCATTCAACAGCAAACTGTCGAAATGACCCAGCAAATGCTTGAGTTTCAGGCTGGTGATGAAAGCTCAGCTGGCGGTCGTCAAGAGCAACGCGGTAATAAGCGTGGCGGTGAGTCACAAAGTACAGCGCAACAACAAGCATCAGAACAATCTATTTCTGCAGCTGATCAAGAGCAGGTTAATGAGTTAGTTAAAAAGATAGCCCAGCAATTGGAACAACAAATCATGGATGGTGCTGTTGAGTTGGAATCATTAGGTCAGCAAATTATTATTCGTATTCGTGAAAATGGTTCATTTCCATCTGGGAGTGCATTTTTACAACCTAAGTTTAAACCAATCATTCGTGATATAGCTGCGTTACTAAAAGATGTGCCAGGTGAAATTACGGTGTCTGGTCATACTGATGATTTTCAAGTTTCGAATGAGCTGTATACCAATAACTGGGACTTATCATCGAAGCGTGCAGTTGCGGTTGCAACTGAAATGCAAAAAGCGCAAGGCTTTGATAAAACCAGAATGGTTGTTGTCGGTCATGCCGAAACTCGACCACTTGTTCCAAATGATTCTGATGCGGATAGACGACGTAATCGCCGCGTGGAAATTTCAATAATGCAAGGCAAGGCTAAGGAATCAGATCCGATAGATGTTCGTTAAGATGCTTGGCAAAGTACCTAATTTAGCTTAAAGTAGTTTTTTAACAAGTGTAACGGAGTGTCTGATGAAAAACGTTGATAAATATAGCTATATGCCGGGCAATGGTTCTGGTGGCGATGATGAAGAGAAGAATGTTAAGTAACGTCAATGCCTAATTGGGTGAACAATTTAATTTTTATACTTGAATATAGCTGGGTGTTATTTTTACTCCCAGCTATTTTTGTATTTTACATACGTAAGGATTGGTTGGCATTACGCTTTGTCTTGATTACAGCTGTTTTCTTCTTGTATGGCGCTGTGATTTATTCAAGCCTTAGAGAGTTAGATGACCCTTATATTTGGCGTTATGTAGTTTGGGCTTTTAATGATATTGCTTGGATGGCTTTGATTGCTTACTGGGCTATTAAAGATAAAGTGTATCTTTGGCAAAGTGTGATCGGTCAGTTGGTTGTAATTAGTGCGCCTATCTTACAATTATTTAGATTAGTGGATCGCCACCTTTGGGATTTATCGTATAGCACTATGCTATATAAAACGTTATTACCTTTAATCAATATTGGCACTGTCGTTGTGTGCTACCTTCCTCTGTTGTATTTATTTATGCGAAAAAATCGCAGTTTAAAGAGCTAATCATTAACTATTTGTAGATTAAATTACGTGTGCTAAACTACTGTGTAAATAACCAGTTGTTGATAGTGCCCTATGAAACTTTATATAGCCGAGAAGCCATCTTTAGGTCGTGCCATTGCTGATGCGCTACCAAAGCCTCATAAAAAACATGATGGCTATATTGAAGTGGCTAATGGCGATTGTGTTTCTTGGTGTATAGGTCACTTGCTCGAGCAGGCAGAGCCTGATGATTATAATGAGCAATATAAAAAATGGCGCTTTGATGACTTACCGATTATCCCACAGCAATGGCAGTTAAAAGCAAAATCTAAAACTCGTAAGCAACTTACGGTACTTAAAAAGTTAATCAAACAAGCTGATCAACTTGTTCATGCTGGTGATCCAGACCGAGAAGGGCAATTACTTGTTGATGAGGTGATTGAGCAAGTTAAACTTAGCCAAGCCAAAAAACAGCAAATTCAACGTTTATTGATCAGTGATTTGAATGTTAGCGCGGTTAAAAAGTCGCTGCAAAACGTTCGCTCTAACCGTGAATTTATTCCACTTAGTGTATCTGCTTTGGCGCGTTCGCGAGCTGATTGGCTGTTTGGTATGAATTTAACGCGCGCCTATACGCTTGCAGGTCAAAAAGCAGGGTTTGGTAATGTATTATCAGTAGGGCGTGTACAAACACCGATATTAGGATTGGTTGTCCAGCGTGATAACGAGATTGCTAATTTTGTGCCAAAACCTTTTTATGAAGTATTAGCTCATTTAAGTACCGAAAATAAAGAGCCGTTTACAGCAAAGTGGCAACCAAGCAAAGCGTGTGAACCTTATCAAGATGAAGAGGGGCGAGTGCTCCATCGAGGCCTTGCTGAGAATGTTGCGTCGCGAATTTCTAATCAATCAGGTGAAGTTACGGCGCTTGAACAAAAGCAGAAAAAGCAACAAGCACCTTTGCCGTATAATTTGTCAGCGTTACAAATTGATGCTGCGAAAGCTTTTTCAATGCCTGCACAAAAGGTATTGGATATTTGTCAAAATTTATATGAGCGTCACAAGCTAATTACCTATCCACGTTCAGACAATCGTTACTTGCCCAAAGATCATCACCAAGAAGCAGCCAGTATAATAAAGGCAATTGCCATCAATGGCGGGCAAAATGACACTCATTGCCAAGGCGCAGATGTGAGTAAACGCAGTAAGTGTTTTAACGACGCTAAGGTAGCTGCGCATCATGCCATTATTCCTACCGCTAAGCAGCAAAAGTCAGCAAGTTTGAGCGTTGAAGAAGGTAAAGTGTATGGTCTTATTAGCCGTCATTATCTGATCCAGTTTTATCCAGACTACATTTATAATGAAACAAAGGCTGAAATAACAATTAATGGTGGTATTTTTAAAGCCAACGCAAAACAAGATGTAAGTTTAGGCTTTAAAGCGTTAATGGGAAAAACCGCATTAAAAGATGAGCAGATATTGCCGCCATTAATTAAAGGGCAACAGTTGCAGTGTGAACGCGGTGAAGTAATTGATAAAATGACCAGCCCGCCAGCTCATTTCAATGATGCAACGCTGCTTAGTGCAATGACAGGTATTAGTCGGTACGTTAAAGATCCAGAAATCAAAAAAATACTCAAAGAAACAGATGGCTTAGGAACCGAAGCAACCAGAGCGGGTATTTTAGAGTTATTATTTAGAAGACAATTTTTAAGACGTCAAGGTAAACTCATTTTAGCAACCGATACAGGTAAAGCATTGATCAGTGCGTTACCGCATGGTTTAGCCAGCCCAGACCTAACCGCAAAATGGGAAGCATCGTTGGGCGACATAGCAGAACAACAAATGAGTTATCAACAATTTTTAAATCCTTTATTAGTGGATTTAGCGGCTTTTGTGGAACTTGCCAAAAATTGTGATAGCAACGTATTTGCACAATTACCAAAAACGCCGCAAAAGCGGCGTTTTACAAGAAAAACTAAACCAAAAACAAAATCGACTTAGTCATCCATTGCTAAGATTATTGATTAAACAAAGCCACCGCAGCGTTACTCATTGCAGTGATACCTGTGGGGATTGCAACTTTATAGTCAGGTGCAAATTTACTTGAATGTAGTGAAGGTAAAGTTGCCCCTGATGTTTGTGCCGCTTGATATTGAGCTTGCTCTACACCACCTAACCAAAATAAGGTGATAGGGATGTTTTTATCTGTGCGGCCATATAAACCAAAATCTTCCCCTGCCATAACCGCTTCGGTTTCAAGCACATTACTTTGTCCAATCGCCGAGCTAATCGCACTACGTACAATATTAGTTTGTGCAGGGTCGTTATATGTAGATGGGATTGACTCATCTTCATGTACATAAACCACAGGTATTAAGCTTTCATCCAATCCTGCACTTAATGCAATGCCTTTAGTTATACGTTTTATTGCTGCAATTTGTTGCTCGCGAATTTTAGGATTATAACTTCTAAGTGTCAGCTGTAGCTTTACTTCATTCGAAATTACATTATGTTTAGCTCCACCGTGAATTGAACCCACTGTAATTACTGAGGGTTCAAGAGGTGATAATTCGCGACTGGTAATTGTTTGCAGTGCCAACACGATCCGTGATGCGATAACAACAGGGTCAATAGTCATATGTGGGTAAGCACCATGACCACCTTTACCTTTAACCGTAATATCTACTGAATCCACACTGGCCATGGTGTACTCATTTTTCATACTGACTTGTCCTGCAGGAACACTCGCACTAACATGCAAAGCGATAACGTGATCAGGAGTCGGATATTTACTAAATAAACCTTCTTTGAGCATCGCTTTTGCACCGCCTCCCACCTCTTCTGCAGGTTGTGCCACCATCATTAAGGTTCCTTGCCATGAATCTTTATGTAGCATTAATTGTTGCGCAGTACCAATAAATGAACTCATATGAATATCATGACCACATCCGTGCATCACACCAACGTTTGCTCCTTCATCATTCATAACAGTGACTGTTGAAGCATATGATTTACCAGTTTGTTCTATGATTGGTAAGCCGTCTGTATCAGTACGGATCATTATTGTCGGGCCATCACCATTTTTATATAAGCCTACTACACCAAAGCCACCCACATTGTCGGTCACCTCATAGCCAAGCGCACGTAATTTGGTGGCAAGCTTTTCTCCCGTTTCTTGCTCATGGTATGAAAGTTCTGGGGACTGGTGTAAATCTAAGTAAAACTTTTCAATGGCAGGCATCGTTTTATCTAACTTCAGCTCCAAGGTTGTTGAGCTTGCTAATGGACTAAGCAGTATAAGTGCAGCGTATAGACTATGAAATTTCATAAAAGACCTTTTTGATTTATGGCTTGTGATTCTGGGCTTGTAATTATTATGTTTGCCTCCATATAAAACCCTAAATAGTCTGATATGGCAATCAATAGCAATGAATAATATGGTAAATGTTAATCCGCAAAATCTTCAACAAGTGCTGGGTGAAACATCACAACAAAAACTAGTCCTGTTAAGTTTCTTTTCAGCACAAAGTCCAGAGTGTCAATCTCAAGCCGCTATTTTACAGACAATAGCCAAAGATTATGGTGACTATATATTAGTTGCCACATTAGATTGTGATTTAGAGCAAGCACTCGCAGCACAACTAGCACAGCAAGTTGGACTACAAACATTACCAACCTTAGTGCTATTAAAAGACTCAGCACCTGTTGATGTGTTAGCCGGTGCACAAGCTGAGACTCAAATCAGAGAAGCATTAAGTAAACATTTACCGCAGCCTCATGAAATGTTGTTAGAACAAGCCAAGCAAGCACTGATCGCTCAGGATTTAAATCAAGCGTTTAATTTTGCCAAGCAGGCTTACGAATTAGACAATACAAATGCGCGTATAAAATTAGTATTGGCAGATATATGCATTCAAATTCATAAACTGGATGACGCGCAAGCTTTGTTAGCTTCAGTAAATGAAAATGAGCAAGATGCATACTTTACAAATATTCAAGCAAAGTGCGCACAAGCACTTCAAGCACAAGAATCGCCAGAGCTAAAAGCATTACAAGCGAAAGTTGAAAAGTATCCTAACGATCTTGAGTTAAAAGTTGAACTAAGTGCAGCATACGACCAAGCAGGCAAAAAAGAGCAAGCGTTAGAGTTACTATTTACAGTGTTGAAAAAAGATTTGAATTTTGCCGATGCCAAGGTAAGTTATTTAGCTATTATTGCCTCTTTACCGGATGGTGATAGTTTAGCGGCTAAATATAGAAGAAAGCTTTACAGTATCCTCTATTAACACTTTTTTATTTTGTTTTATGGAAAGCGCCGAAGTTAATGGCGCTTTTTTTATGCCAAAAACTTGCGAAATATCGATAATAGATAATACTGAAGATCCTTTCAGGGAAAAGTCGTTGTTATTTTGTACAGTTGACTAGGGGTTTTAGCGTGTTTAGCGCGTAAATTGAACGAACAGCACTTTATTTCAAGTTTTCTTTAAAAAACGCTTGCGTAAAATTCGCCGCGCCCTATAATGCGACCCCACTGAGACGGCAGACAGCAACGCTTAAGCTGCAAGAGTTAATCAGTTAGTCGAGTAAAACTTAAGTTTAGATTTTTAAGAAAGTTTAAAATTAAGTGTTGACAAAAAAATAGGAAAGCGTAGTATGCGCAGCCCTAGCGAGATAAAGTTTAACTTTAACCGCAACGTTCTTTAACAATATAAAGCAATCATCTGTGTGGGCACTCGTACAGATTGAGTTCTAACAGCCGAGCTTAGTTCGCTAAGCAAGGCAAAAAATTTAGAGTCTCAATGTGATTTCTCGAAAGAGAAGCTGAGTGACCAACAGAAGTAACTTATTTATAGGTTGCTTCGGCACAGTCAATTCAATATCGAAAGATATTAAATAAATTCAGAATTCATTGAGCTGTCGAAAGACAAAAAACTTTTAATTGAAGAGTTTGATCATGGCTCAGATTGAACGCTGGCGG
>NZ_JACJEW010000219.1:0-679 GCF_014164315.1 Pseudoalteromonas sp. SG44-1 | reverse complement strand
ACTGCCGCGCGCTGTATTTAGCCGCTTAGCAATATTCGTTCTGTTTTCACCCTCAAAGAATAATGAAACAGCAAGCAGGCGTATTCGCTTTCTCGCATTAGGCTCTTTACGTGATAAAGCTAAAAAGTTGCTTGGATTTTTCTAAGTTCAATTTAGTAAAAGTAGATAAGTATCAGTGTGCTAATTAGATCACATAATTTGGCAGATTGGTATAATAGAGTCGAACTACTGATCCTTGGACCGGGTGATCAAGAGTAGGTAGTGCGCTAATCAACTGAGCTAAGGTTTACGAATTGAGGATATTAGTGATTAAGATTGGTACGACTGAGTGGATTCGAACCGCTGACCTTTGGACCGGGTGATCAAGAGTAGGTAGTGCTCTAACCAGCTGAGTTGTAGTTTACTTAAGATTTATAAAGCAGGTTAGGATGATTTTTTTACTTGAATTGGTACGACTGAGTGGATTCGAACCGCTGACCTTTGGACCGGGTGATCAAGAGTGGGTAGTGCTCTAACCAGCTGAGTTGTAGTTTACTTAAGATTTATAAAGTAGGTTATACCAATCTGCATAAAGATTAAGTCAATTTTATCCAGTCTCTAGAGCATATGCTTTTAACCGTATCAGGAACAGAAATGAATTTATTCCACGCTTGCGAAACCTGTTCGACTATTTCTTCAT
>NZ_JACJEW010000218.1:0-690 GCF_014164315.1 Pseudoalteromonas sp. SG44-1 | reverse complement strand
TTATTTCAAGTTTTCTTTAAAAAACGCTTGCGTAAAATTCGCCGCGCCCTATAATGCGACCCCACTGAGACGGCAGCAGGCAACGCTTAAGCTGCAAGAGTTAATCAGTTAGTCGAGTAAAACTTGAGTTTAGATTATTAAGAAAGTTTAAAATTAAGTGTTGACAAAAAAATAGGAAAGCGTAATATGCGCAGCCCTAGCGAGATAAAGTTTAACTTTAACCGCAACGTTCTTTAACAATATAAAGCAATCATCTGTGTGGGCACTCGTACAGATTGAGTTCTAACAGCCGAGCTTAATTCGCTAAGCAAGGCAAAAAATTTAGAGTCTCAATGTGATTTCTCGAAAGAGAAGCTGAGTGACCAACAGAAGTAACTTATTTATAAGTTGCTTCGGCACAGTCAATTCAATATCGAAAGATATTAAATAAATTCAGAATTCATTGAGCGTGTCGGCTCTCTTTATGGGAGAAGACAGAAAAAACTTTTAATTGAAGAGTTTGATCATGGCTCAGATTGAACGCTGGCGGCAGGCCTAACACATGCAAGTCGAGCGGTAACAGAGGGTAGCTTGCTACTTTGCTGACGAGCGGCGGACGGGTGAGTAATGCTTGGGAATATGCCTTTTGGTGGGGGACAACAGTTGGAAACGACTGCTAATACCGCATAATGTCTACGGACCAAAGTGGGG
>NZ_JACJEW010000217.1:0-692 GCF_014164315.1 Pseudoalteromonas sp. SG44-1 | reverse complement strand
TCACGATGCGTGAGACGTGCATTCTTGTGTGGTGATGATAAATACACAGGTAAAAACTTTGATCACCGTAGAGTGTGGTTAGTAGAGCGAATTAAGTTACTAAGTAGCGTTTTCGCTATAGAGATAGCTGCCTACGCGATAATGAGCAATCACTACCACCTTGTTGTGAACGTCAATAGACGTCAAGCACTTGATTGGTCTGATGATGAAGTAATTGAACGCTGGTATCAACTTTATAACGGCCATGTTTTAGTTGATCGTTACTTAAATGGTGAGCAGCTAGATAAGGCGAGTGTGCTCTTTTTTGATGAGATCATCGCTAAATGGCGCGCAAGGCTTTATGACATCAGCTGGTATATGAAAAACCTTAATGAGTACATTGCCCGCGAGGCCAATAAGGAAGATAACTGCACGGGCAAGTACTGGGAAGGGCGCTATAAGTCACAGGCATTATTAGATCAAACCGCAGTACTCAGTTGCATGGCCTACGTTGATTTGAATCCTATCAGAGCAAACATAGCCGATACGCTTGAAGACAGTGATTTTACCTCAATTCAAGAGCGTATAGCGCATTTCAAAGCCTTTACCACAGACACGGTCAAAGCAAATAAACCCCTCAAACAAAAAGATACTGTTCAATATGAAAGTCAACCAGCACAGCTAAAGCAATTTGGTGGTAATCATATTAAAGG
>NZ_JACJEW010000216.1:0-692 GCF_014164315.1 Pseudoalteromonas sp. SG44-1 | reverse complement strand
TCTTTTATCCATGTTTGATCTGAATACTCAGTGTTATCTTCCATAAACCTAAACCAGCTTAAATAATTCTCAATGTAGTCTGTACCAATGCCATTAAAACGTCTTAACCATGCCTTCCATCGCATCATATAATTATTAAGTGTTTGGATATGGTAAATACCTTCTACCACTCTTTGGTTATCCAACCCAATCAAACGTTTATGGTCAATGTCGAGTTCTTTAGCAATACCTTTATACGATAAGTTTCCATCAGTACAAAGCACTGAGCCTGATGATAATAAAGGCTTCAATTGTGCTTGAATATTTTCTTTTGTATTTCGTTCTAAAACCTTGTGAGATATAGCACCACTACGATCAAGAGCAATAAAAATAGGAACTTTTTCGATTTTTCCACCACCACGTTTACGTGACTTACGGTTAATAGCCCTCTTACCTTTAAAAGATTCTGGTAAAGATGTTTCATCAGCTTCAATAACACCCGTTAGTACTGAAGGATTAAAGCTGGCAGGGGCTTTAATAAACATATGTCGCCAACGAAATGACGTTCTAAGTGTTATATCCAAAGCTTTAGCTGATTTTCTAAGGGATACGCCTTCCCACATTAATTTGGTATATTCGATCCACTTCTCAGCCTTTTTCATTCGGTAAAGTGGTGAGTCTGCAAGTGCATTAAATGTTTTGTTGCATGATTT
>NZ_JACJEW010000215.1:0-699 GCF_014164315.1 Pseudoalteromonas sp. SG44-1 | reverse complement strand
CGAGTTTAAACAATTTGGTTTAGATTTCATCTTGGCTCGCAAGGCTTTCTTTAGCTAACATTTAAAAAGGGTTTAAACACTGTTTAAACCCTACTCTTTCAACACATCAGTAAACACCATTTAAACAATATTTAAATTCCACTGTAATGACCAATAAAGTCAAAAGTAAAGCCTATTTAACATAATTAATAGCATTCTAAAATCTAGCGTCTTTTTTTCTAAATTTCTGCGGCGGCTTACAACAACCTAATTACCGTGATAAATAAACGCTATTTTCCCTACTTGCTGTAAGGGGTTGTTCATTTCTAGAATAATGATGATATGAGGATTTTCGCCCTCGTCTTTTGGAAAAGCCCATTATTACTGGGTTTGATGAACCCTGAGCGCAAAATCAAGTAAATTCGGATTACGCTTGTTTTTAGACGAAACCTGTTCAAACTGACTCATTACCCGATCATTCCTGCTCATTGTACGTTTAGAATTAGATCATTTCTGATCGTTTAACTTTCCTTTAAATACACTTTAAACGCCTTTTAAACACAGTTTAAATATTTTGAGCTGCCGATATTTAAATTTTTTCGGCAGCTATTATTGTATTGAACGTTGGGCCTAGCTCTACTGTGATCATAAAACCTTGGTACGATATTTTTACTTGGTTGCCTATATAAGCAAACGTATTTGGATTTTGAACAGCGTTCA
>NZ_JACJEW010000214.1:0-740 GCF_014164315.1 Pseudoalteromonas sp. SG44-1 | reverse complement strand
GAAGAAATAGTCGAACAGGTTTCGCAAGCGTGGAATAAATTCATTTCTGTTCCTGATACGGTTAAAAGCATATGCTCTAGAGACTGGATAAAATTGACTTAATCTTTATGCAGATTGGTATAAATCTATAGAGTCTACTTTTACCTATGATTTAAATGCGTGATAACTGCGACTGTCAGTGTTTGACCCTCATAAGTTATTAACAATATACATAGGTAAAGATTATAAACTTAGGTCATTTGATCAAAATATTGATCATTTCAGTAGTGGATCGTTTTTTCGATTAAAGATTGAATCTGGGTTTCTTCATTTAACTTGCACTTATATAGTTAAAAACAGTCTAGTTTAGTGTTGTTTTTGAGCGTTTAGCTTAAATACTCAGCGAACAGTGTTTTATTTTAAGTTTTCTTCAAAAAAAGGTTGATCTGTTTTTGGATCTCCCTATAATACGACCCCACTGAGACGGCAGACAGCAACGCTTAGCGAGGCAAGAGTTAATCAGTTAGTCGAGTAAAACTTAAGTTTAGATTTTTAATAAAGTTTAAAATTAAGTGTTGACAAAAAAATAGGAAAGCGTAATATGCGCAGCCCTAGCGAGATAAAGTTTAACTTTAATCGCAACGTTCTTTAACAATATAAAGCAATCATCTGTGTGGGCACTCGTACAGATTGAGTTCTAACAGCCGAGCTTAACTTTCTTTTAGATAGCTAAGCAAGGCAAAAAATTTAGAGTCTCAATT
>NZ_JACJEW010000213.1:0-746 GCF_014164315.1 Pseudoalteromonas sp. SG44-1 | reverse complement strand
TTAGAGCGGCAGCGTATTATTAATACGGTTAACTCAACTGAGTATGGGCATTTACCGGCCAGTAAAATAGTCCCCAAGCTGCTTGATAACGGTATATGGATAGCGTCTGAAAGTTCATTTTATCGTGTCATGAAGGCACATAACTTATTAACGCATAGAGAAAAAGTAAAGCCAGCTAAGCCGATGAAAAAGCCAAGAGCATTGAAGGCAGTACGTGCAAATGAAGTATACACTTGGGATATCACCTATTTACCAACGAGCGTAAAAGGGCAATTTTTATACTTATATTTAGTGATGGACATTTTTAGTCGAAAGGTTGTTGGCTGGCAGGTTTACGACACACAGTTAAGTGAATTAGCCGCAGATTTAATGAAGGATATTTGCAGTCGGGAGCAAATAAAGCGCGAGCAAGTCACGTTGCACTCAGATAATGGTAGCCCAATGAAAGGCGCGACATTACTGGCAACATTACAGGAGTTAGGGATTGTGCCATCATTTAGTCGACCGTCAGTAAGTAATGACAATCCATACTCTGAGTCGTTATTTAAAACGTTAAAGTATCGCCCAGAATACCCAGAAAAGGCATTTGAAGATATAAGCGCAGCAAGAGAATGGGTAAGTGGGTTCGTTGATTGGTACAATAATGAGCACCTACACAGTGGTATAAAATTTGTGACGCCAAATCAACGTCATTTAGGTTTAGATAAAGAGATATTAGCCAAGCGTCAGCAGGTAAACGACGCAGC